>JAHDWY010000853.1 GCA_023384315.1 Candidatus Hydrogenedentota bacterium
GTCCGTCAGTTTGCCGTCGTCGGTGAGGCGGCGGACCACGCCTTCCACGAGCATGCGCCGTTCCATAGCGCCGATGCGATGCACGCGGATGCCTGCATCGGTGAGTATCTGCGCCGCGAGATCTTCCAGCGTGAGTACAGGCGCTCCCCACGCGCCGGGCAGTTCGCTATCAAGGAGGAGTCTTTCAAGGCGTTGCCGGGCCTCGGTACGGGTCGGCACGACAAGGAGGGCTTTCCCCCAGCGCTCGCGCATGATGCGACCGATCGTCTGCGCGCGCGACGATGATGAGGCGCCTGTATAGAGTTTTACGTTTGCCATGGTGCGATTCCGTGACTACCGCCAGCCACAAGCATAGCGATCCCGGTCTGCTGTTTCGAGTGCGCACGGTTTTGAAACGGAAGCGGCGATTGTGATCGCGAGGACCTGGAGGCTCAGTTCAGATCGTCGGAGTTCTTGATCTCGTACCGGTAGCCCTGCTCGGTAAGAAAGAGTTGGCGCTTGACGCTGTAGTCCTGATCGCAGGTATCGCGGGACACGAGGGAATAGAACCGCGCGATAGTGCCCTCGCTTTTTGGTCGCAGGATTCGGCCCAGCCGCTGCGCTTCTTCCTGCCGCGAGCCGAAGGTTCCGGAGACCTGGATCGCCACGTTGGCGTCCGGCAAGTCGATGGCGAAGTTGGCCACCTTCGATACGATGAGGAGCTTGCATTCGCCCGTGCGGAATTTCGCGTACAATTCCTCTCGCTTCTTGTTCGCCGTTTGCCCGGTGATGATAGGCGCTTTGAAATGCTTGGCAAGTACCTTCAACTGATCGAGATATTGGCCGATGATGAGGACATTGTCCTCCTTATGCTTCTTGACCAATGTTTCGCAGACGCTTGTCTTGACGGGGTTGGTAGAGGCGATGCGGAACTTGCCGCGTTTGTCCGCAATGGCGTAGCGGTAGCGCTCGTCCTGAGAGAGCGGCGCGCGCACCTCGGTGCAGAGCGCCTGCGCGATCCATCCCTGCTTTTCCAGGACTTTCCAGGGCATGTCGTACTTCTTCGGGCCGATGAGGCTGAATACGTCGTCCTCGCGGGCATCTTCGCGCACGAGCGTCGCGGTGAGCCCCAATCTGCGGCGCGCCTGCAAGGCCGCCGTGGCGCGGAACACCGGCGCGGGGAGCAGATGGACCTCGTCGTACACGATGAGGCCCCAATTGCCCTCGTCGAACAGACTGAAATGGACGAAGGGGCTGTCCTTGGATTTGCGGTAGGTCAATACCTGATACGTGGCGAAGGTGACCGGTCGAATTTCCTTGGAGTCGCCGCTGTATTCGCCACATTGGTCTTCGGAAATCGTTGTCTTGTCGAGGAGTTCGTTCTTCCATTGCCGAAGGGCAACGGTATTGGTCGTCAAGACGAGCGTTTGTGTCTGCAACCGCTCGATGGTCGCGATGCCGACGACGGTCTTGCCCGCGCCGCAGGGAAGGACGACCACGCCGCTTCCGCCGTGGTTCGAGCCGCTCGCGTAGAAGGCGTCGACCGACTCTTTCTGGTACTTGCGCAGGCCAAAGGGCGTGCCGGAGAGGGTGGTCTCGCGGAAGTTCAGCTTTAGCGGAGCGCCTTCGATATAGCCGGCCAAGTCTTCGACCGGGAATCCGATCTTGATGAGTGCGCTCTTGACGTTGCCGCGGTCGGCCGGCTTGACGAAGATGCGGTGTCCGTCCGGCGATCCCGCTACGTAAGGTTTCAGGTCCTTCTGATTCAGCAACTGCATAATGAGCAGGCTGTCTTCGGAATGGAGGACGAGTTCGCCGCCGTCTTCCTGTTTGTACAATTTCAGGCTCCCTTAGCGGGCTACGTTGTACTCGATATCGACGATGACGTTTTCAGGAATCTCGTAG
>JAHDWY010000038.1:0-6830 GCA_023384315.1 Candidatus Hydrogenedentota bacterium
GTATCGGCCACAACGGGTAACGTAATGCTCCGCATGACGGCGTCCATATCCACAACGGTTTCATTTGGGAGATCGCGTGCGATATCGTCCGCCATCCGAATCATTGTCTGAGCGTATGCATGGACGCGCTCGTGGTGGAGTGCGGGTCGAATGAGTTTGCGTTGATGTCTGTGGAAATCTCCGCTGCTTGTGAGCATGCCTTCACCAAGGGCGTCTTTGGCGTTTCCGAATATCCATGACTTCTGCAGACTCTCGTTTCGAGTCACCAGGGTTTCGTGCACGAGTTCCGGGTGGCTCACGATATAAATCAGAAGATGACCGATACGGACGCAGGAGAGGTCGCCGTAGTTGTTCGCCATGTGCTTGAGAAAACCAACGACGTCTCGCCGAAGGATGCGTATCTCACGGATGGGCACGGGGCCACGGGGGCCCGGAGGCAGAGCGGCAGTCGCCGGCATGGACATTCTCTCCTATCTCGCGCTTTGCCGGCGCGTTAAGGTCATGGGCACGGGGGCACGGGGCCGAAGGAACACGATGGGATTGCCGGTGACTGTGTGCCCGGGCACAACGCGCGCTTTCCAGCGCTGAATAAGGACCGCCATGGCCAGCGTGCTTTCAACCCAGGCGAAATGCTCGCCCGGACAGGTATGCGGCCCCGCACCGAAGGGACGATAGACGTGACGGTGCAGTTGTTTTTTCATCTCGGGAGTCCAGCGGTAGGGCACGAACCGGTCGGGCTCATCCCAGTAGCGCGGGTCCCGGTGCATACTGTAGATGCCCGCGAGGATAAGCGATCCGGGCCGGAGTGTAAACGGCCCCAATTGGCAGGCGTCGAGTACCTCTCGGGGTATCACGTATGAAAGCGGATAGAGGCGGAGGGCTTCGTAAATGACCTTTCGCAGGAAGGGCAGCCGCTCAACGTCCGCCATTTCCGGCAAACGGCCGCCGAGTACGGAATCCAGTTCGTCGTGCAGTTCGGCTTCGGCCTCGGGATGTTGGGAGAGAAGGCACCAAAGCCACGCGAGGAGATTCGTCGTGGTCTCGTGACCCGCCAGGAACATCGCAATGGCTTCGTCGCGCAGTTGTCGATCGGTCATAGCGCGGCCCTCTTCATCGCGTGCCGCCAGAAGCACGCCGAGGACGTCATCCCGCTCCTCCCCGGACCGGCGTCGCCGGTCGATGAGGTCGTAGATGGTTGTGTCCAGGAGTTCCTTGGCCCGGTCGAAGCGGCGCCGGGCGGGCAGGAAACGCACACGCTCGAAGATCTCGCCGAACGGGGATCGGGCACGGGCGTAGACGTCGAATATCTCCGTGATCGCGCTACCGACCTCATCGGCCTGTTCGCCGATGTCGGCGCCAAAGAGCGTTTCAGTCCCGATGGCCATCGTCAAGCGGACCATCTCCTGGGCCATATCAACCGTCGCGCCATCTTGCCACGTGCGGGCGGTGCGTTCCGCGACACGGACCATGGTCTCGGCGTACTCCGGGATTCGCGGCTTGACAAGGGCGGGCATAACCAGCTCGCGCTTACGCCGGTTGGCTTCACCCCGGCTGTTGATCATGCCGTTGCCGAGTGCCTCCGATACCGTCTGAAGCATCCAGGTCTTGCCGAAACTGCGGTGGTGGGTCACCAGGACGTCGTGGATAAGATCGGGGTGGCTCACGAAGTAAACGAGCTTGGGTCCCATGCGAAAACACGAGAAGTCGCCGTAGTTCCGCTTCAGGGAATCGAGGAATCCGAGGACGTCCCGCCGGATGGCGCGGATCTCGCGTAACGGCAGCAGGCTTCGAGGGCCGGGGGGAAGGCTGGGTTGGGCCATAAGGGCTCCTTGGTCTGCGGTATGCACTCACTCAATTTCGTCGCTCACACAGGTGGCGCGTCGATCTCAGACTGACACTCGGTATTCGCGCCGTGGTTACTCGGGAGTGCTTTGTCTCCCGTTGCCATTCCCATTGCCCGCTTCTGCATCCAAACGCTTTTCGCGCCCGTTGAACAGACCAAGCGAATGCGCGCCGTCACGAATGACCGCCGCACAATAGTCGAGTTCCTCTTTCAGGAGGTTCGCGTCGGTGCAGGCTCTTAAACGCGCACTGCCTTTTGGGACCACCGGATGGGGAATTGCCTGCACGTAGACACCTCGGCCGTGGCAGTAATGGGCCAACCGATACGCGCTCCAGTCGTCACCACACATGATGGGAAAAATCGCAGTTGGGCTGTTGCGGAAGTCGATACCAAAATCGGTTAATCGCGCGGCGAAATAGGCCATGTTCTCGTGCAAACGACGGACCCGTTCCGGTTCTGCATCGATGATGTCGAGAGCGGCACACGCGGCGGCGGCAGATGCGGGAGCCAGAGAAGCCGAGTAAATGTAACCGCGTCCGTTGAGGCGAATAGCATCTGCAATGCCCTCGCGCGTCGCCACGTAGCCCCCGTTGCTTGGAATCGCCTTGCTGAACGTACCCATTTTGATATCGACGGAATCCGGCGGGAGTCCGAAGTGCTCTTCGATCCCGTGGCCCGTTTCGCCCAAGACGCCGATGGAATGCGCTTCGTCCACCATCAAGAGGGCGCCGTACTTCCGGCATAAACGGGACACTTCAGGAAGGTTAATGATATCGCCATCCATGCTGAAGACGGCATCGACGACCACCAGCTTGAGTTTCCGATCCTGGTATTGCTCGAGCCGCCGTTCCAGGTGAAGCATGTCGTTGTGTCGAAATCGAACCACGTCGGCGCCGCACAGCCGGCACCCGTCCACGATGCTGGCGTGGTCGAGCTTATCGCAGATCACGACGTCGCTGCGGCCTACAATCGCGCAGATCGTGGATATATTGGCAAGAAAGCCGCTTGAGGAGACCACAGCGGTCTCGGCGCCTTTAAACCGGGCGATGCGCTCTTCCAGTCGCCGATGGAGGTCTAGAGTTCCCGCGAGCAGGCGCACGCCGAGCGTGCCGGTACCGTACTTGGCTACGGCCTCTTGAGCAGCCTTGTTGATCCGCTCATCGCCGTTGAGCCCTAGATAGGAATAGCTGCCGAGCATGATCATGTCGCCGTGGCCCGCGACGCGCACGTGACTGTTGGGAAGATAAGCTTCCGTGGCCTCGCCATAGAAGAATACGCCCTCTTCGCGGCCTTCCTTGGCGGGCCAGTATATGGTGATCCCTTCGTCGTTCATTGCGCCACCCCGCCTTCGGCCGCCGGCCTCAGTTCGGTTCGTGTCGCGCACGACACGCGGTCCGCCCAAAGTTGGCTCCCTAACCAAGCAGCCCAGAGCGTACCGAGGATAGGATCCAAAACCAGAAGACCCGCGGAACTCCATTCCACGATCTCTATGGAACCGGAAAGAACTATGACGATGCACAATGGCCTTGGGAGTCGCCCGGAATTCAGTGCGAGGACGCCAAACGCGACCAATGCGAAGCCGCTCGCCATAGTGCCGCCAAGCAGGAGACCGGCGCTGACGCCCTCAACGAGTCGCAGTGCGGCTTCGTCGCCAGCCTCGGCCAGGGGAGGTGCCGCGATCAACGGCACCACGCCGGAGGCGATGTACATGGCGGCGGCGGCGGTAATGCTGGCGACAGCGAAATCTGTACCTAATGGGTAGTCGGAGAATTGACGGCGCAGAACCACTGCCAGGGTCAATGCCGAAACTCCGAACGAGCAGTTGTAAAGATTCATCGTAGCGAAGGCAAAGGGCTCGTCAACCCGTTCGCGGTAGTAAGCGCCCATGGCATCTACCAGGCCGGCCAAACCCTCTGGAGGCCAAGAGACAATAATCCACACTAGGGTCAACAGAAACTGCACGGAGAGTACGAACGAAGCGATGGCACCGACTTTAGCTGGTTGCATATTGCACCCTTTCGGATGTTGTGCGTTGTTTTCTGCTCGTTATGGGGCAGGCGCAAGTCGTTAGTTTCAGGCCGAATGAGAAACGGCAGCACAAAGACGGATCGGAATAGGGGAGGCTCTTGCGCGGGATGCGAACTTGGTTGAGACCGCTGTATCGACCACTGGCGCGCGCTGCAATTCCAGGATGGGAAGGGGAGCCATTCGCGGGATCGATGGTCCAGCATGGGAGTTGGCCGGCAACCACCAGACGCAGTGACACGGTGTCGCGGGGGGATCGATGAACATAAAGCAAGTCCGCATGGGGACTCCCCACCCTCCGGTTATGCCTCGTCGGCGTATCTTCTCCAGTGCGTAGGCACAATGCGACGCACTCGATTCCCAAGAAACACACCCGCGAGAATCAGGCAACGATTACTGCTGGAAAACCGAAGAAACGGAACGGACAGACGAAGAAATATGAATGGAGCAAACCCGAACCCTGACCAGCCCGATTCATGCCAATTTACGCGACCGGCACGAAATACTAGAGACTTCATACATCGAAGCGGGGCACTACGCAACCATTCCCGCCGGTGGATGAAGTAGCCTTGCGACAGCAACTCTACCCGACAACATCCTTTGCACGCAAGCATTAATACAACGCGCATCTGTTTCCATTACCGGCCAAGAAACGGCCGCCAACATCCGACTACCGGATGCGATAAGCGAGATGTCTCACGGTTTCGACGGAAACGTCGCGGGGATCAGAAGATCAACTAAGGCCTTCGTCGCGTAGCCTCCATCTGACCCTGATTCCGCACTTCTGAAAGTCTAGACCCGCAGCGCGCCTCGGAAACCGCGGGCGGCGTAATAGGATTGCGCGCCGTTATGATAGAGAAAGACGTGGTCGTAGCGGCGGTCGCAGAAGAGGGCTCCGCCAAGTTTGCGGATCGCGTCGGGGGTCTGCACCCAGCTCGAGGTCTTGATGTCGAATTCGCCCAGTTCTTGGAGGGCGCGGTATTCTTCCTCCGTAAGAAGCTCAATGCCCATGGCCGCGGCCATATCCATCGCGCTGTCTTCGGGTTTGTGTTCCTTCCTGGCATCCAACGCCTCGCGGTCGAAACAGAGGCTTCGGCGGCCTTTCGGACTCTCCGGCGCACAATCGTAGAAGATGTATTCACCCGTCTTGCTGTCGTGACCGACTACGTCGGGTTCGCCGCCGGTCTTCTCCATTTCATGGAGCGACCCGAGTTTTGCCGGATTCTTTTCCAACCGGGCATGCACCTTCGCCCAGTCAAGGCCTTTGTGGCGGTTCATGTTCTTCTCGAAGCGGGTCTTCAATGCTCCGAGCAATTCCTCGCGCTGTTTTGGCGACAAATCTCGCTTGCCACTGGTGGCCGCTTTCGATGCGCCGCGCTTCGCCGTGCTTTCTTTCTTTGCCATTGCGTTCTCCAATCGGTTAGAGAGGCTTCAACACAGACCTGCCGTAAACAAGGAATCCGCATAGAAACGCCACGATAAGCCAGTAGATTATAGGTCCAAGATCCCTTGCGCCGGAATACAGATGTACGCCGGTGAAGAGCAGCATCTCCGCGGCGATCACCAGCGCCGCGATTGGGACCAGGAGGGCCAGAGGCTTATAGAAGGCGGGGACGATCAGGGCCAGGGCGCACAAGAGTTCTACGGCGCTCATCGACAACCAGAGTCCCTGCGGAATCGCCTTGAGGGACGGCATGGTTTGCTCGGCGGAATGGGAGAACTTCCACACCGCGCCCATGACCGTGTGCAGGGACAGGAGGATTTGAAGTACCCAAAGGAAAACGTTCATGTTTTGCTCCTTCTGAGAATGGTCGGACGCTTCGGGTGTGTCGCACCGGTACGATTCGCGCGACGAGGTTCAGGGGGTCCTCGCGAGCAATTCGACGAGCCTCTCCCCCATCATCTTCCAACCGTAACGCGCGCCGCCGAAGTTCTGCTTCTGATCGGGCTTGAATCCGGACTGTACGAGGGACAGGCGCGTGCCGGACACTGTGGGCGTGAGCGTAAAGGTCACGACGGTATCGATATCGCCGACGATCCAACGCCAGCTCAGCTTTCGTTGCGCTTCAATCTCGAGGAATCGGCAGTTGACGGTGCCGTCCCATCCGGGCTGTGGCGGCGCCTGGAATCTGAACGTCGCATCCGGTTCGAGATTATGATCGAAGACGGGCAATAGCCATTCGGTAAGCAGATCGGGATCGGTCAGCGCGCGCCACACCTTCGCCGGTGAATGGTCGAGATCGAATTCGAAGGAAATGGACTCGGTTTGCCCTTTGGCAGTCTTGTCGATGGGGTTCATTCGTCCATGGTCTCCAGCACCCGTTGCAGGCGGTCAATGCGCTCCGGCCAGAAGGCGCGGTAGTGCGCGATCCAGTCGATGAGCGGCTTCATCCCGCGCGGCTCCACACGGTAGTACACACAGCGCCCCTCGCGCCTGCCGTTCACCAAGCCGGCGCCCTTCAACGCGGCCAGATGCTGCGAGATCGCGGGCTGCGAAATATCGAAACGCGCCGTGAGATCCTTGACCGCCGCTTCGCCCCGGGTGAGCGACTCGAAGATCGCCCGGCGGCTGGGATCCGCCAGCGCCTGAAAGATCCGGTCCTCAACGGCGGTTGCGCCTTGCATGGCTAAAGTATAAGCAGTCACTTATGAATTGTCAAGCACCTCGTCCAGATGGGAATTGGTGATTCCCCGCGCGAAACGGAGAGGTCTTGTGCGGGCGATTGCCGGTCCGGCGTTGGCTTTCTGGATTATGGCGTGGCGACGGTGGCGTTCCAGGTTCCGTGCTGTTCGGGAGGGTTAAAGCGATCCCAGACCCAGGTAACGGTGCCGCTGATCCCGCCGTTCGCGATGACGCCTTCATAGCGCGCGGTCAAGCCTTTTGCCGTACCCTCGGTGTCGTTGCGGGTGAGGACAATGCGCTTTCCGTCGTAAGACTCCACATGGAGTTTGGCGGCGGCGC
>JAHDWY010000038.1:6840-11193 GCA_023384315.1 Candidatus Hydrogenedentota bacterium
ACTTCGCGTCGTAGCCCGAGCCGTTCCAGGTCCAGGTGCCGGCGAAGGTGCCGAGACTCGAAGTTTCTTTCATGTTCAGTAGGGCGGGCAGCGACGTGCCGGTGTCCTTCGCGGCAACGCGGGATTGGTTCTGAGACTGCGATGGGCCATTCGCGCTCGACCGGCCGCCTTGGTTTGACTTCATGTTGGGATCGTCGCCGAGGGGAATGGGGCGATCGCCGTGACCCTCCGTCACCCGGGTCACGGGTTGCCGGTTTACCGCAACCGCATTGAATCCATCCAGCGGATCGCCTGCGTCCGCATTTCCCATGGTAGGCTTCCGCACGACGCTACTCAGATAACCCGGGTCTTGGAGGCTGGCGATGCCCGTGGGATTGCGCTCGATAAGCGTGAGGAGATCGGCGGGTTCCGCGCCGGGCTGCAGTTCAACCAGCCCTTTCATCAAGGCATCCAGCCAGGCGGCCTGCTTCTGCCGCACCGATAACTCCTGCTGCGCATCGAGGGTCAACTCGCCGGCAAGGAAGCTGCTGAGATCGTCGAGACCCTCCATACCCGCAGTCATTTCGTCCTGTACCCACTGGTCAACGGGTCGCACGAAGTCACTTTCCAACACCATACGGCCGGCCCCGTAGGCGCCGATGGCCGTGTAGTACGCGCCGGCTGCGCCGGGGAACACCATGGCGCCAGCAGCCTTGCCGGCCTCAAGCGCTTGTTGTACCGCTTCTGCTTCCAGCTTCTCGGCGTCGGCGACGAGCACACGCGCAACCTCTTCGTCGGTCGTCAAAGCCGCTTCCTCCAGGAGTTGCATGGCCTTGGAAAGCTTGTATCCGATGGAACCACTTTCATAGGCGACGCCGGCGACCGCAACGGCACCGAGCGCTTTGCCTCCGGCGGCATTCACTGACTGCCGTGCGGCCGACGCTTCGGCGCCCAATTCGCTGAGCCCGATGGCTTCCTGGAGATAGGTATCGGCGATGGCGATGCGTCGCATGGCCAGTTCGATCTTCGATTGCCGCACGGCTTCGGGGGTGATCTCCTCCGGCGCGATTTCGTTGGCCCTGCCCTCTGCGGCTGCGCGTTCCATACGCTTGAGTTCAAGGCGGTCCTTCACGTTGTCCACAAACACGTCTTGCGGCGATTCTCCCGCTCTCGCGCGGCGAATGATCTCGGCGGGCGTATCGCCCAGCACTTGGGAGGCCTCGATCTGGCTGGCGCCTTTACGGATGATCGTCTCCGGCGTTTCACCCATGGCACGCAATTGCTCGCGCGCAGTTTCCATCGAGATCTTTCCCTCGGCGACTTTGCGCAGGATATTGGTGCCCTCGACGACCTGGTTATGAACTTCGCCCGCGCGGGCTTCCACGCGCGGCAGCACCTGACGATCGAATTGTTTGGTGTACTGACGCGCCTGTTCTAACTCCCATGCCTGCGCGTCGGCCTTCGCCATCTGACGGAATCGATCGGCAACGTCCCCCTTCAGACCCTGTTCGACGATGAACCGCTCGGCCGCATCCTTGATGTCGAGGGCCCGATTCTTGCCAAGGTCGCTCTTGTGTTCCATTACCTGCGACAGTTGTTGCGGGTCGCGAAGCGGAGCGCCTTTGTCGCCGACGATGATCTCCCCGCCTTCCGTCATGATTTCGTACTTCCCCGAGGCGGGATTGTAGACGGCCTTCTTGCCACCCCCACCGTAGGCCTCCGGATGGGAGCGGTTTGTAACCTCGACAGATTGGCTCTCCGCGAAATGCTTCGCCACATCGCGAGACGGCGCCGGCCTGCCGTTGGCCGCTTCGTAATACGCCTCATGGGCGACCTCCTGGGAGATCTTGAGCGGAACGTCTTTTCCCTTCACCTGGGCGGTCACGTCCCAATCCTGTCCGACCTTGACGACGTCGGAGGGGTTGGTCGCCTCGAAGAAGGTCACGTCGCTCTCGGGGACATTGTACTGCTGCGCCAGCTTCTGTTTGATGATTGACTACGTCTGTGTTTGAACGGCGGTGAGATCCTGGTTTAGGCGGACCTTAAATGCGTCGCCTTTCAAAGCGTTCACCTGCCGGATAGCGAGCGGGTCCTTCTGCACCTCCAACGCGGCCTGCCGGATCGCGGCGGAATTGCCGCTCTCGAGTGCGGCTTCATACAGGGCGATCCGTTGGTTGGCGCGGAAGATGGACTGATCGAAGCTATTCAATGCGGAAGGATCAAGTCCGATTGCGTCCTGCCCTAAGGCGGGAAAGAGTGTGCACGAAATCAGAAAGGCAGAAATCGCAGGGAACCGTGTGAGATGTTGGCACAGCATGTCGCCTCCTCCGCGCACGAACTGGCCCGAACGGCCGGCGAAGTCGCAATTGCCGAGACGAGGCGAAAAAAGCAGCCTGCATCACCCTCGTGCACGCCATTTGTCCATACTGAGTGCATTGATACCTTGCAGCAATGTGACTCTACTCTAGACCCGATGCTCCAATGAGTCAACACATTTCTCGTGCAGTATTCGCCGCTTGCGCAAAGCAAGGGGTAAACTTCTCTTGTCCCATGTTAACTATTGACGCATTGCATCCACGGGTACCATGGAGCATCGGCAATGGGGACCAAGCTCGGAATTGGATAGGTGCATAAGCACCGCAGATCCTGTCGTCGTTGTCAATGTGACGAGCATTCGAATTCCCGGGCCGCAAGCTCGTATGCTCATTGGCATATCCAGGGTGGCCGGCAGCACACGCGGCCTCAATCGGTTTATGCGGGAGGGCGAGAATGGTTACTCCAAAGGGCAACTCAGTACCGAGGCTTAAACGCATGTTCGGTCGGTGTCTGTATCGTATCGGGATGCTACGGCTACTTACTGGTACCCTGGCGCTCCATTTACTTTGCTTCGCAGGACCCGGAGCAGGCGCGGTCACCACGGAAGAATTTGCGCGGGAGGTGGAGCGAGTTCTGCCTGTCGAGGAGCCGCTCGATTATCACAAGCGGCTGGCGGAGGGACCTGTACACGTTCCGCGGCGGAATCGCGAGGCGTCTCCGCGGGCCGGTGAAATGGAAGTTCCGGCACAGGGCTGGAGGCTGGTATGGAAACAGCGCGAGTCGGTCATCGTCGCTGGAGCGATTCTCGACTTTCAAGACTATTTGCATACATCGATGGACGTTGAAGTCGCGGTTGAGGGCCGGGATACGCTTGACGACTGGCAGGACCTCGACCGTTGCATCGTGGCGGGGACGCGCGACGAGCTGCCCGGTTGCGGGGAGACGCTGAAGGGCCCCAAAGATTATGAGATTGTCGTGACGCCGACGCGGGTGGCGGTCTGCGGCTATGACGATCGCGGGGTGATGTTCGGGTTGTACAACCTCGAAGCGCGAATGAATCTGCGCGAGGCGCCGATCCTGCCCGCCAATCTGCACACGGTTCGGCACAGCAAGTACGACGCGCGCATGGTGCAGTCGTGGATGGGTTGGATGGAATACCCCGACGCGGTACTGGCCCATATGGCGCATGACGGCTTCGATGCGATCTACGCCTCCGTGTACACGAATCCCAATGGCGACCGCACTACGGCCGAAAACTCCACGGACTTCTACGCGCGCCTGATGCACCGGATTCGGCATCAGGACCCGGCACGCGTCCACGATCTGATCGAACGGGCCGCCCGGTTCGGCATCAAGGTCTACACGCCGATCATCTATCAATACGTCGGCACACCGGAAAGCGAAGAAGATCTGCGCAGGCTCATGCGGGAGATCCTCGCGGAGTTTCCTGATATTCATGGTTACGTCTTGCTCACCGAGGGTTTCTGGTACAAGACCTGGGGCGGCGGCCATGGTGCGAGCGAAGAGTACATGCGGGACTGGGCCGAAAACTGGTGCCACGCGGTAGGTGTCGTGGCGGAAGAATGCCATCGGGTGAATCCAGACATCGAGATCCTGCCCTGGGAGTACAACATCGATTTCCGTCCGCAGAACGTGGCGATGAAGCGCTACTTCATCCAGCAACTTCCGGAGGGAACAATTCCATTGCTGACGTGGGAGAACGGAAAGCGTTTCGAGATCGACGGCTTGCAGGGATACCTGCGTGATTACGCGATCAGCCAGGTCGGCCCGGCGGAAGTGACGGCCGCGCAATTCGAGGAGGCACGGCAACGGGGCATGAAGGTGTACTCAAACGCGCAGACCTTCGTTTGCGGTGCG
This sequence comes from Candidatus Hydrogenedentota bacterium, assembly GCA_023384315.1. Lineage (GTDB taxonomy): Bacteria > Hydrogenedentota > Hydrogenedentia > Hydrogenedentales > SLHB01 > JAHDWY01. The sequence continues at coordinate 11,014 of JAHDWY010000038.1, forward strand.
CAGTTACAGACACTCCCCTACCATCCGTTCCCCTACCAATGGCATGAGCGGTACATGGCGATGGACGCGCTGGGCGTGAACGGGACGCTCGAAAGCTGGTCCACAGGGTACACACCGAACATCATGACGGAGCTGCGCGCGTGGTACTGCTGGACTGACGCGCCCCCGCTGGACGATTTG
>JAHDWY010000038.1:11203-14433 GCA_023384315.1 Candidatus Hydrogenedentota bacterium
GGCGCGATCGCGACGCGCGAGTTTGGTCCGGAGGGGAAGAACTTGGCCTTAGAGGCGTGGCGCCGTTTCAGCGAAGCGATTCGCAGCTTGCCGGACACGGGACCCTACATGGGCACGGGCAACGCGACAGGGAATCCGCTGTTTTTCGAGCAGCCGCCCGCACGGACGGTAACGTTTCAGTATTCGTGGATGGATCAAAATGCGTGGATGGGCTATCTCGGCGCGGAGATCAATCCGTACTGGCCGTTTACGGTGTCGCGCATGGTGTTCATCCCTGATTTCACCAACGGGTCGAACCGGGCCGAGTCGTACGCGCGAAGCGTTTCGGGCATTGAGGCGCCGCCGGAGGTACAGGTGCTTCCCGTATTTCTGAAGTATCTGCGGCAAACCACCGACCGGTTCGCGGAAGGCTTGAATGCGTACCGCGCCGCGGCACTACGCAGCCCCGAGTCAAAACGGGCGGGCGCATTGCACGAGGTCGTTGTCGCGGAGCAGATTCAGCGGATGCTTCTGAGCAATTACGCGATCCTGGAGTTCGAAGACCTACGCCTGAAACTGACTGCCGAGCAGGATCGCGCCAAGACGAATGCGATCCTCGATCGCTTGGAGGCGATCGTGCAGGACGAGATCGCGCGCACGGAGTTGTCGCTGTTGGCGGTCACGCGGGACTCGCGCCTCGGGTTCCAATTCGAAACGGATTATGTTTTCACCCCATACTCGTTGCGGGAGAAACTCGAAGTCCTTCGTGAAACGCTGGACGTGCAGTTGCCCGAGCGACGGGCAGCGATCAACGGAAGCTAGTCTAGCGGGGTCGAGATTTGTATTTTGTTCTATTCCGGTATCTGAGGGAACATCCCCCTAAATCCCCCTTCGAAGGGGGACTTAAAGCAACACATGCACAAGGTCTTGGAGAAGGAACTTAGGTTCAAGACACTCGCACTCGCTCGCGATACGGACGACGGCAACGTTAAAGGAATTACTAAATGGATCGACGACAATTCTTACGGCTGGGCGCGACGACGACCGCGGCGGGATCGCTTTGGTCCACCACAGGCGCGCTTGCGGATGAGCAGAACCTGGCGGCCGGGCTGGCCACTGATCCCCTCCCCTCGCTGCTCCGCGACTATTCGGAGGAGGAGCACCGCAGGCGACTTCAGAATATCGGGCGCTGCACGCGCGCGATTCGGTCCTGCATGCGCAAACATTTGGTCACGGACTACCTGCCGGCTCAGTGTTGCTACAACCTGGGCGAGTATCCGGGCCGTGCGCCGTACGACCCGGATGAAATCGATGAGGAAGAGTTGGACCGGCTCCGCGACCATGGGGTTCAGGTGCTCCAGGTTTTCGACGATTGGAATGATTCTCTCGGACTCTTTGGCGGCGACAAGTACACGGCCTGCAACCCCGAGGGATACCGCCGCTTCATCGATATGGCTCATAGGCGGGGCATGAAGGTGCTCACGTATACGTCGCCCTGCTTCATTGAACGCGCCCATCCGGAGTTCAAGCAGGCGTGGAGCCGCGAAGGCGATTTCCTGGTCGTGGGGTATTGGGACATGGCGCGGTGCTCGCCCGCGAGTCCCGGCTGGCGCGGCTTCGTATTGCCTCGTATCGCGCGTATCCTCGATGAGTACGGCTCCGACGGCATTTACATGGACGGCGGATATCTCGCCAATCAGCACGCGGCGAAACGGGCGATGCCGCTCGCGCAGGACGAAGTCGAAGCCTTTGAGGAGACGCCGGAGCACGATGGCGCGTTTGCCGATCTCCTCGCGCTGGTGTACGCAGAAGTGAAACATCGCGGGGGTATCCTGAAGCTGCACGTTAACGCGGCAGAGCAACCGCAGTGCGATGGTCTGAAGGTATACGACTACCTCTGGGTGGGGGAAGGCGTCGCAGGGGCGGATGGCTTGCGCGAAACCGTGAAGAACTACGCGCCGTACCTTGTGCCGTGCATTGATCTGGGATTCGCGTCGGTTGAGTCGGAGGACGAGCCCTTTTTGCACTCCATTCCGTATCTGCAATTCCCCGTGCTCATGGGGGGACGCAAATTCACGGGGGAGCGCGGCATGATCCCCGGCGTGAAATACAACGATGATTTCTGGATGCAGCGGTGCCGCGACGCGTGGGCGCAGTATCAGGCGGATCCGGACAAACTCTTTTGCTACAGCGCTTGGGACGCGGTTCCGGGAAATGCGGAATCCAGGCCGACCCACGCGCGCTGGTTGAAGCGATACCTGCCGCTTGTCGAAGAAGGAACCTGGGCCTGGCTTGAGATTGGCGACTCCACGTTGTTCAACGCGCCGTTGCCTGAAGGGGTCGTGGCTTCTGCGTTCGCGAATCGAGACCTGCATCTTGTCCTCGCGAACTACGGACGCACGCCGGTCGAAGTGCAAACGGCCGCGACGTACACGGATGTGGACGATGCAAGGGCAACCGGTTCGATCACCTGGATGCTGGGACCACGCACACTTCGCATTCTGCGATTCGTGTAAGGAAAACGATATTCGGCCCTACGTCGTGATGTCAAGGATTCCGTTTACGCAGGCGTTGATGAAGCGGCCAACGAGAGGAATCCGGCTCACGGTGACGTCGTCATTGCGGTCGCCGTCGACGGCCACGTTGCGCAATTGGGCGCCGTACTGGGCCAAATCGCCGGTCAGTTTATCGTCCCACCCTTCGACGAGGCGCTGTACTTTTTCCAGTTCGCCTGCGTCGAGCCAGAAGCCGCCGCAGCCCGTACACCGGTCGAGAATGATGCCCGTGTCTCCGCCGAAGTTGATGGGATCGGTCGGGGATCCATCTTTGGGACATACGAGATCGCGGTCGACATTCTCCAGTTTCACGCCGTGAATAGTCGTCGATTCCGCGATGGCCTTCCGGGCTTGTTCGTCAAACTTATCTTCCCTGATTTCCGTGATGTGTTTCAGTTCATCGCCGTCCAGCCATTCCCCGCCGCAACCCGGACAGGATTCAAGGGTGATGCCTTCATAGGTGATGGGTTCCAGCGTGCGACCACATCCTGGACAATTCATGATGCGCTCCTTTCCCGCGAGTCAAGCTACTTCTCCTTGCGGGGATGAGCGTAGCAAGTTGAACGGCTCGCGGCAAGGCCTTGACCAGGAGATGAACGCGCACGCAAATACGCGGTACTATTGCCCGGAGTCTGCCGAAATGCATCCGGAGAAACCGCAACACGGGGTATGGGTACGTGAAAACCGCAATCATGT
>JAHDWY010000854.1 GCA_023384315.1 Candidatus Hydrogenedentota bacterium
TAGCCCCGAACTATCGTATCCCGGAGAGACTATGCGAAATAGTCCGTATTAGCCCCGGGGGGGGCGTAGGATTGTAGCCCAGGGTGGAGCGAGGCACGAGCGGAACCCTGGGTCAGCCGCCCCCAACAACAACAAAGCCCCGGATGGGGCGACAGAAAAAACACTGCCCATCCGAGGCGCGAATAGTTACTTAGAAATCGATCTCGTCCGGATGGGGTCCTACCCGCTCGCCCGCGTCCAGCCCATCAATGGTCGCCAATTCGTCCGCGGTCAACTCAAAATCGAACACATCCGCATTGTTCACGATACGTTCTTGATGCACCGATTTCGGAATCGTCACGACCCCCTTCTGCAACTCCCACCGGATCGTCACCTGCACGGGCGACTTGCCGTGCTGCTTCGCGATCGCCTGCAACTCGGGAATGTCGTTGACCCGTCCCTTCATGATCGGCGCCCAAGCTTCGTGCGCGATCCCATGCTTCTGATCGAAGGCCAACAACTCCGGCTGCTGCAGCCGCGGATGAAACTCCACCTGGTTGACCATCGGCGCGACTTTCGCCGAACCGAGCAGGTCCTCCAAATGATGCACCAAAAAATTGCTGACCCCAATGGCTTTCGCCTTGCCCGACTCGTAAATTACCTCCATCGCGCGCCACGTGTCTTTGAACTTCCCCTTCACCGGCCAGTGAACCAAGTACAGGTCCACATACTCGAGTCCAAGTTTCTTGAGACTCGTCTCCATCGCCCGCAGCGTCGTGTCGTACCCCTGATCCGTATTCCAGACCTTCGTCGTCACAAACACCTCGTCACGCGGCACGTCACTTTCGGCGACGCCCTTCCCAACACTCTCTTCGTTCTGATAAATCGCAGCCGTGTCGATGTGCCGGTATCCCGCGTCCAACGCCCACCGGACCGCTTGCTCGGTCTCCGCGCCCGGCCCCGACCGCCAGACCCCCAGGCCCAGTAGCGGCATTTCGATTCCATTGCTGAGCTTTACAGCGGCATGTGTTGATTCAATCATGGATCGCCTCCCGACGCTGACGTGTGGTCGAAAACAGATTCTATCCTTATGCATATACGCCAACCCGGATTTCAAAATTCCAGGATTGTGGTCAAAACGGTTCTCTGATACCCTTGACTACTAGAGGTGCGTTCCGAACCCACGTCCATCTCGAACAACCGCGAGGTTTAGCGCTATGGCAATTCGACTCGGTGAATATGTCGTATACGGCGAACTGCGAAACACGAAACACGAAACACTACAGTACCTTCGGCCGCCTTGTCCTGCGCGCTGCGGAAGAGGGTGAGGAAACGGCAATCCACCTCGAACTCACCGGCGATTGCGACGATGACTTAAAGGGAAAGCACTTTCGCTTTCGCCCGCGCGAGGGCGACCCTATGTCCGAAGTGTACGACCCGGAGAAATACCGGGGATTTCAGTTCAGACAGATTGGCCCCACCGGAAATATGTCCGCCAAGGAGTGGGTGCGCACTTTCGACTGTCCCATGGAGGAGTTCCTTCAGCGATCGCGACTGGGCGAACCGCCGCCCACGGTCTGGCGGCGCCGGCTCTACCTCGAGTGGTACAGCCAGAACGGTCGCGTGGTCATCGAAATGGCCGACCCCATCCTGGAGGAATGCGTCCGCGAGCCGAAGGATGACGACGACGAAGGCGAATGGATTCCGATTCCCCACCTCGCCCTTCCGCCGGACCTGCCGGGGATCGAGCGAAAACCGGTACTCGACATGACGGAGGCCGATTTCGAAACCGGCGAGGTGGAGCACATCACCATCGAGCCAACGGCGGATGACGATGACGAGTTCGACACGCCGCCCACGAACCTTCAACGCG
>JAHDWY010000039.1 GCA_023384315.1 Candidatus Hydrogenedentota bacterium
TCAACCCCTACGAACTCTTCCTCATCTACAATGAATTGGTCGCGGCCGAAGACGATCCCGCCGTGCACACCGATGTGGCCTATATGATCGACCAGAGCCATAACCTCAAGTCTAAGATCGAGGAGATGATCCAGTCCGTTGTGAATTGTCAGGCGGCTTACGCGCGGGCCCTGCTCGTCGATCGCGCAACGCTCCGCGAACTCCAGCGCGAAGGCGATATCGTCGCCGCCGAAGAGCTACTCCAGGATGCCTACCAGACGGACGTGCGGCCCCTGCTAGCGCAAGTCCGGATCGAAATGGGCCTCGATCCCGATCCGATCCTGGCCTTCCGCGCCAGCGGCTACCTCGACAAGATCCGCCGCGAACGCTCCGCCGACGCGGAGGCGGGCCTGTCCTCGGGGTATCCGGGATAGGAGAATTGAAAATTACGAACGGGGAAAACTTTGGGAGAGGCGAATCGCGTTCGAAGGGAAACAGCAAGTCTGTCGTGCCATAGAATGATAAAGGCCAATTTCCCAAAACGAGTCAAGTCGGTCTTAGTTCACCGCATGTTTCGTCGTCGTTATTTTTCGATGACGAATTCGTCTCTCACCGCTCCGTCGATGTCGTAGGCTTTATATTTCAGTGTATCCTCGCCGATTTCGATATCCAGCACCTGGTACGTCGCAACGTTTGTCATGCCGAATTCGGTGTAGTCGAAATCTCCCTGATCGTAGAACTTGGTGCCCGAAACCGACACGATATAGATCGTGCCGTCGGACGGTGAATCCACCCGCTTACCGTCAAACATGGGGTAGGTGCGCAGGTACGCGTGATCGTGACCCTGAAGCGCGAGATCGACCCGGTACTTATCGAACAGGGCGCCCCATAGCGTGCGAACCTCCGTATTATCCCGGCGCGGTCCGGACGAATACGCGGGATGGTGGTACACGGCGATCTTCCACGTCGCATCGCTGTTGGCAAGTTGCTCTTCCAGCCACTCGGCCTGGTCCGCTGCCGGAAGATTGCTGTCCAGCACGACGAATAACGCGTTGCTGTAGGTAAACGAGTACCCGCACTCCGCAGGAATTGTCTCCGGTCCGTTCTCGGGCAGATTGAAGAGTTCGAGGTACATCCACGGCCCTGCGTCGCCTTGATATTCGTGATTTCCAAGGCACGGAACCAGTTGCCGCCGATCGAAGATTCCACGCGCGTTGTGGAAGAAGCTGTCCCAGTCGTTGCGCTCATTGCCGCGATTCACAAGATCGCCCGCCATAAGGTAGAACGCGGCCTCGGGCTGTTTTACGTAGGCATCCTGTACCAGCTTGCCCCAGGTGTCCAAACCGTTCTGCGCGTCGCCCATGTAGATGAACTTGAAAGGCGTGGTGCCGTCCGGAGCCGTGGTGAATTCGGCGGGGTCGGTCCACCCTTCTTCCGTGCCATCGCCCACCGCGTAGGCATAACTGGTTCCGGGCTTCAGACCAGTGAGCACCGCCGTATGCCGGTTGCATACGGGATCATTGACGAGAATTTCGTTTTCTAGTGGTTCCGTTGTCGCTTCTACCACCTGCCAATCGCCGGTTTCAGCCTGGGATGCTTCGATATAGCGCAGGCTGCCCGATTCGATCTCACGATTCGTTCGCCATTGAATGGCCTGGGTCGTCTTCGGGTCGTCGCTCCACGTGAGCACAATCTGATCGGGGTCGGATGTCGCGGGATAGTCGGTCAACCGAAAAATGTTGGTTAACTGTGCGTCGCGTCGGCGGCCCGAATCGCCGCGCAACAGGATTTGCCCTTCGACGTGCTCCGGCAAATCGACAATCCGATCACTCGACCCCGAATACACCATTTCGCCCACTTTCATGACGCCGAGCGTGTGTTGTCCCGGATAGATGTTCGTTACTTCTACGGTTTCCGCCGAAGACGCAGGTGCAATAGAGGCAAAGTAGTGATCTCCCGCGCCGCTGATCGAATTGACGCCCAGTCCGATATCTCCCACTGGGAACGCCTTGCTCCAGATCTCGAAGGTCTCGTCTTCGACAGTGACTTTGCCTGATACCGTCTCGAATGCGCGGTCTTTCAACCAAAAAGGAACCTCGCCTTGCATCACGTCGCGGTACACGGACACGACGACGGGCACGTCCACCGTGAAGGTGATGTGTTCAGACCCGAGGATGTCCCTTTCTTCCTCGGTCAGTAGAGCAAGGGCTTGTTCGGCAGTCATGCCTGGAAGGTCTTCCGGGGGTACCGTTTCGCGAAATCGTTCGACGATCGATGCTACGGTGTCGTGGACCGACGGATGCAGACCAACGTGGGCGTGAGCCAGAGGCACCACGACTAGCAATACCAGGAACAATCGAAACGATTTCATGAATTCAACTCCTCCAACGTAGGGATGCGGCGAATAGGATATCGGGGATAGATGCTCCAGGCTGCAAAAGAATACGACTCACAACGCAGGGTCTATCACGGAGGCACAGCCAACGCGATTACGATTATTGTTAGTCCCACCTCGTCAGGCCTTGGTCCCCGCCATTCGGATTCAGCGCCTTCCGTGATGCTCGACGTCGATGTCCGCCAGGTTAATCTTCCGCACCGACGTCTTCGAGGATCTGAATGATTTCCTCTCCGGCGTCATCGTCTAGTGCAGCGGCCAAGGGAGAACGGGCAAACGCATCGCGCGCGTTGAAGTCTGCACCGGCTTCGATAAGGATGCGGACGATCTCAGGCTGCCGGGATCGCACGGCCTTATGGAGTGGTGTCTGCATGAGTCGGCCCTCGGGCTGGTTCAGCAGGGACGGATTCGCTTCGAGTTCATTGATGACCTTGTTCACATCTCCGGATCCAATCGCCACGAAAAGGGCGCTTTCCTTCTCGTTGTCAGCGGTGCCGAGTTCAACCTCGCGGTTTCCGCAACCCAAGAGGATCAATCCTGTAAACAGCATGAAAACCAAAGGCAACATCTTGCGCATAAAGTGTTTCGTCCTGCGAGTAACGACTCGCGGTTGTTCCGATTGCGGCCCGTTCACCAACTACACAGCAATGGATAGGCTCCCAGACCACGGGGCAGGCCGGTGTTGCTTCTTGAAGGGTTCACCCGGTCCGCGGCGGACGCCCCGGACCGGGTGGTTCTCGACTACCTGCTCAGTCCCGCAATTGAGAACTCAGGCGCTTTCCAAATTAGAAGCGGCCGAACATGGCGTGCGTTCTCGTAATCGGGAACTTATCTTGTGGGAACTTCAAGAATTCGACGTGCCCATCCATAAAGAGCACATTATTACCTCCCGGAAGGTGATTGAAACGTGAGTTGCGATCCTGGTTCCCCGGCGAGTACACCAAGCGGTCCCACATTACCGCCGTGGTGCTCTGAGCGTTCGCAGAACCAGCTGGGTTGTTGATATCAGTTATCAGGAAACGCTCGACCCCTTCTTTCAGTTTAAAGAGTACGTCTCCTCCGCCGGAACCGATATTGGTGATGGTCGGTTGCTGTCCCGCCAAGCCAGCGGCGGTATAGGCGTTAGTAATTAGGGTCTGGACTGTCGCCACGGACGTGGGGTTCACAGGAATGTCTGCCGGTTCGTAGTCGCTATACAGCGCACGATCTACAACGTCACGAATAGGATCCGCTGTATGGGTCGCGTAGTCCGAACCGGTCGTGTATTCCACGGCCACTCCGCTCGCCCCAGTAGCGAGCCAACGTAGCGTCTGGTTTGCCGCTACGTACGCGCCGTCGTGGTCGATCAAGTAGCCATAATAGTAGTAGCTGTGTTGCTCCGCATTCCCCACCTTGGCAATATCGAGGTTCAGGTAGTTAGGGTCGGTTGCGCACCCGTCCGGAACCGGGTTTTGGCACCAATCGCCGTCAGGGCAGGTTGCTCGGACCTGGAGATCAGCCGCATTCACGGCGGACGGACAGGTCCAAAGATTAATGTCAGATATGTATTCAGGGTACACCGACGGACCCCAGATACCCGCACGAACGCGCCCAACGCGGCGCCGGCAGGTATCGTCGCGCGAATAGTCCTGATTCAGCACCCGTGGCCAAACCTCGCCCTTACTTTCGTTCGCGAACATCTTGCACACCAGCCCCCATTGCTTGAGGTTGTTCTGGCATGACGCACGTCTCGCGGCTTCCCGTGCCCGCGCCAACGCGGGCAACAGTATTGCCGCGAGGATTCCGATGATCGCAATGACCACCAGCAATTCGATAAGCGTGAATCCGCTCTTCGCCGTTTTCATGGTTTTGCTCCCGGTTGTTGCCCGTCGCCGTTGACGACGAGCCGACAGAATTCTTTACGTATGAAACCGATGAATTCCGAATCGTAAGCCGAAGTCTTCCGTCGTCGCAGAGCACGAGGGCACGATTCCGGCGATGACGTCACGAGTACGTCATCGCAGACTTCGACTTGCGAATGCCCCGTCCTACCTGGTCGGGACAGATGCAGAGTTGGATTTGTGTGTTCGCGGATTGCGCGGCCTTTTGCACCTCCTTCCTCGCGATGCCTGCGTCTAAAGAGACATAAAAAATGTATAAGTACTTAACTGCTAAAGATATATAGATGTGCAAAATTTCCCGCATCATTGATTTCTTTCGTTTTATTACTTTGGAGCGCCCGCGCTTGACAGCTTTGCGCCTTCTCCTTAGAGTAAGTTTAGATGCAAGGGTGCAAGGTGACAATGGCGGGAATTGATCAACTTGTCGGAAATTGACCTGATACGTGCGGAGTCTGCCGGGTTCGTCGCTGCCAAACGCTGGCGAGGCGGGCCGGAATGGCACCCTAGGCCGCACGCCCATCCATTCTTTGAGATTATCGTCGTTATCACCGGTTCGGAGCGGGTTGAGGTCGACGGAGACACCTATTTCGGGGGTACCGGCGAGGTCGTCTTCTATCCGCCGGATACCGTCCACTCCGAATGGCAGAACGGTCCCACCTTGTTGGAGTTCTACTGTATCGAGTTCGACTGGCCGGATTACCCCGGCGGGTTCCCGTACGTCATCCGCGACCGGCAGCACCGGGTATTGGAATTGTCGCGATGGTTGAACGCCGAAAGTCTTCCAAACTACGTTGGAAGCGATTCGTATCGGCAGATGATCACGCGAATGCTGGCAGGTGAGTTGCTGAGACTGGTCTTTAGCCCGTCGGCAGAAATTGTCGATGTGGTTCGGAGATACGTGCGGGAAAACCTCGTAGACCACTTGAACCTCGACATGCTGGCAGAAGCATGCAACTTGAATAAATTTCATCTTGTGCGCCAGTTCCGGGCCATCACCGGGCTTACTCCCATGGAATACGTTCGGTCCGTACGGCTAGACACGGCCTTTCGACTTATCACCGAGACCGAACTGCCCCTCCGGGAAATTGCGCCCCAGGTAGGGTTTTCGGATGAGTATCATCTTTCCCGGCTGTTGAAGCACCGTTACGGCCGTGGTGCTCGAGAATTGCGGAAGTCGTCGTTCGAGTTGAGGGGGTAACGCAGCGATCGCCTTCGGGCGGCGCGCAGCCGACGTCCGTGCTTCTCCAGAGGACAATATGCCGAGGTGCGAAGACGCTTCTCCTTTGATTTGGCAACGACCGCGAGCGTTGAACTGCTGCACGCGGTCGCGTTCCCGCCTTTGCTTCACACCAATTCCCGCGGGGGTGCGAATCCGGCTTCGTCTGATTCCATCCGCAGAAGGACAAATGGACACCGAGCGCATTCGGTCGAGGTGCCCCTCAGTTCCGCTGGAGTCGCATTGTCCTTCGGTCGAGTGAGAACCGAATTCAGCTCCCGTGAGATTTCGGTTACGCTGCAGAAATCGACCTGAATGGAACCTCAGTTCTGGTCGTCCGATTAGCCGCAAATAGGACGGTTTGTGCACCACGCAAACGTGAACCATTGCACGAATCGGCGTTTTGCGCTATACTGGGTGGACCGTCTTCAGGTGTTCCACAGCGGGAATTCGGGAAATCTTCCGGCGAATTCGGGAACAGTTGGGAACCAAACACCCCATTGACGGATTCAGAATGTCGTGCTAGTATGAACGGGCAAGTACGAGTTATGCCTGATTTTTCTATTTTTCTCTAACTGGTGCGTGGAAGCCTGCGGGAGTGGGTCTCACTGACAATCAGCAACTCGTAGTCCGCCCCCAAACCTTCAAGGAGATGCCAAAAGTGGCTGTATACCAATACACCGGTGTCCTTGTGAATGAGAATCACCGTGTCGAATCCGGGGCCGTCGTGGCGGACTCGGAAGAGGCGGCGCGGGAAAAACTGCGTAAGTACAGCTTTGAAAAAGTGAAGCTTCAGAAGATTGTCGGATCTTCGGGCTTCTTCATGGGGTTTGCCGCGAACGTGAAGTAGTTATTCCCTCGTTGGCCGGGCGGTGCCTGCCGCCCGGCCAACCCTGGGACTTAGCGAAGTCCCAGCGTCTTATTGGCCTTGCCTTCGTCGATCATCTTCAGCATCTCTTTCATTAAGTCATTGTAACGCAGGAACATACACTTGTTGAACAAGTGACAGGTGTCGCATTCCTTCAGCTTCTCCTCGTCCACGCGCAGGTAGTGCTGCTTGGAATGGTCGCGAAACCGGATGGTCATGTTGGCGAGCTGCCCGAAACACTCCTTCATCGGGAGCTGGGACATGGAAGAACTCCTTTCTGCGCCGACATGCGGCTCCCTGGCTGGCTTGTCTATTTCGATTGTGCACCCGGGTTGTGGGGCAAGGCAAGTGCGACCGCCAATACGTCCACGACCGCGACCCCGGCCGACCGCAAGGCCAGGGCGCATTCGGCGATGGTTCCGCCGGTTGTAACTACGTCGTCCACAAGGAGTACCGTTGCACCAGCCACGTGCCCGCCTTCCACGACCGCAAAGGCGCCCCGGACGTTTTCCCGGCGTTCGGCCTCCCCGTGAAGCCTGCTCTGCACCTTGGTTGGCCGGATTCGCTTCAGCGATTCATCGAGTTGGGCATTCGGTAGCACGGCCAACACCTCCTGCGCCAGTAGTTTCGACTGATTAAATCCTCGTTCCCGGTGACGTACCCGGTGCAAGGGTACCGGAATCACGAAGCCGTAGGTTTCGCAATCGAGTTCCTCCCTGGCCGCTTCCGCCGCGAGTTCTCCGAGGGGTTGAGCCAGCCGGACACGGCCATTGAATTTCAGCAGTTTTACGGCTTCCTCGATAGCGCCCTCGTACTGCGCCGCGCCAAGTATCCGCCGGTATGGCCGCTGTTCGTTGCTCGCGCTGCACGGTCCGCACAGAAAATTGCTCCGCGTCCCCAGTCCAATTCCCGCCGGATGGGGCCGCCCACAGATTGGACAGAAAGGCCGCTCAATCCGCGGGCTCATCTCCCAACAGGTGGGGCAGAAGTACCCGTTCTCCTCGGTGAGAATCCGCTCGCCGCACTGCCTGCAGAATTGCGGCAGCAGCAGGTTCTTGAGCGTCAACACCCAGTCGCTTGAAAGCTGCATCGTGCGGCCATCCCTTTCGGGTTTCCCACGCGGTTTGTCCCTGGTCATTCTCACAAATTTGTGCCGGCGAACGCCATTGACGTATCGATGACATATAAGGCAGGTATGATACGGTTGAAATCAGGAGCGTTTCATGTCGGATGCGGATTTGATAGCGCGGGTTCTTCGCGGAGACCGGGACCGGTTTGCCGATCTGGTGGACCGGTATTTGCCGATGCTGCGGGGCCTGTGCGCAAGTTACGTCGCCGACGCGGTGGCGCAGCAAGACGTCGTCCAAGAAGCCTTTGTATACGCCTACGAGAAGCTGGGCCGTCTGCGGAATCCACACCGGTTTGGACCCTGGCTCGCGCGGATCGGGAGGAGCCGGTGCATCGACTGGCTGCGTCAGCAGCGGCGTCGGGAACGGTTTCAGGAACGCGCACAGGAGATCGCGCCCGCCGCCGAGGACGGTTCGTCGGAAGTCATGCAGCGCGAACTGCGCGAGTGGGTCCGCTCGCGGATCGACCAATTGCCGGACAAGACCCGGGAAGCGATGTTCCTCTGCTACATCGAGGGCCGCGGCACGGTGGAGGCCGCCCGGTTTCTGGGCGTCCGCGAGACGGCCTTGCGAAAGCGTCTTGAGTACGGGCGCAAACTGGTCGGAGACGCGCTCTGCGAAGACGCAGGCAAGACCGCGCCGGATTCCACTTCCGGAGCGAAGCTGCGGAACCGCATTCTGCTCGCCCTTCCCGCGGCTGCGGTTCCCACGAAGTCCGCCGTTGCAAGTCTCGCCGGTGCCCTGGGTGGACTGGGCTACGCCAAGCTCGCCGCAGGTCTCATTGTCGCCGTCGCAGCCGTTTACGGAGTACTCGCGACGTGGCCCTGGAATGCGAACGCCACAGGCGAGTCCGTTGTGCAAGCGTCTTCGCCAAACGCCGATCCCGTCGACGACACAACCCTTAGCGCGGATGACAAAGCTGCCGCGGCTCCTGCACAAGACAGCGAGGACGAGACGACGGCCGACGGCGAGTCCCCGTACAATCGTTTCTTCTTCATCCGCCATAACCGCACCGACGGAAGGCTCGAATCAAGCACGCTGGTTCTCGCTACCGTGACATCCGGCGGCATCGATCTGCGGGATTGGGTCACTCTCGATCGATATTGGCCGCGTTTGCACCCCTGGTTCATAGGCGGCGGCAGGGTCTTCGCCACGACGGATGTGGGTGAAGGATCGCTCATCGCAATCGACATCGCGACCGGCGCCGCCCACGAGGTCGCGCAGGTTTCGGACTTCTATGAGCGTGCCGGTAAGCTCTACACACTGACCCCGCTCGGCGATGAAGCAACGTTTCGCCTATATGACTTCGATATGCGAGCGTTCCGCGATCTCATTTGCATACCGTGGAAATCCTGGATACGCGACGTTCAGATCTCTCCCAATGGCCGATACATGGCGTACTTCATGCCTGTTCAAGAACGCACCACCACCGGTGCACTGGTCGTTATGGCGGGACAACCGGCGACGCTTCACGTTGTGGATTTCGAGACCGGTTCCGTCGCACCGGTTGCGGGCCCAATCGAGCATGTGTCTTCACCGGCCTCGAACGATCTGCTCGCGTTGCCTCCAATGCTTTGGTTCAACGAAGCGGAAGTCCTGCTGGTACGCGCCGAGCAAGGCCCCTCCGGCTCCCTCGATTCGGTAACACGCTACCTCGCCTCGGCCAACATTCACACGAGCGAACTGACCGATCTGCTGGCGGTACCGGGTAATTACTTTAATCGCGTGCGGCTGCGGCCGGGCGAGTGGGACGAGCGGCCTGTCCTCGATGTGACAAACCTCGGACGATTCACGATTGACGCTGATAGCAAGACACTCACAGAGTACGACGGCATCGGCGGCGATTTCCGGCTGACCCGTAAGGAAAGCGGACGAACGCTCTTTGATGGTTCGCGCAAGGTCGCGGAGATGTGGGGAAATGGCGATCATCTCGTTTCACCCGACGGGCGTCGCGTCGTCTGGGTCGATCAACGGCAGTACGCGGCGGTTGGCGCGGATGGCTCTTATGAACCCATGACGCTTTACTTCTACGACACCGGGGCTCGGGAAATCCGTGAATTGACCAAGGGCGAATTCGAGCTGCCTTATCCCGGCTGGCGGTGTTGGTTGCGCGAAGAAGACATGACCGCTGCGGAACCGCCGCCGGTATCCAAAGACGGATGGACTCCCTTCGAGTATCGCCCCTGGCCCGTGGAACGGCCCAAAGCGCCCGACACGCGCCCCGACATCAATCACTACCTCGCGCTCGATGTCACCACGGACGCCGAATCCTATTGGCTGCACGAACCCGTTGAGGTCACCATCACGTTGACCAACATCGGCAACGAAGCGCTCACGGTGCTTCGGCCTGTCGTTTTTGATGAGCGGGTATTGGAGACCAGAGTGGACGGCCCGGGCTGGAGCGGCTTGGTCGATCAGATCCAAAGCTATCTCCCGGAACCGGAAGAGATCGTGCTGAACCCCGGCGAATCGGTCAGCTCAGCTGGCCTGCTGGAGTGCGCGACAGAGGGTTCGCACACGGTCCAGGTCGAGTACCGGGGCTATCGCGAGACCACGGGCCAGAGCTGGCGAGGTCGTATCCAATCGGAGCCGGTCGCCTTCGAGATCCTGCGCTCCGCGGATGACGGGCTTCTCTTCCAGGAGAAGGTCGCGCGGCTGCTGGACAAGGCCACCGCGGAGTTCGAATCGGACCCCGATTGGGATGGCTCGAACAATACTCTCGAAGACCTTCAAGAGATGGGTCCGGACATGGCGCCTTATCTGCTCTCATTCATTGCCACGGTTCAGGACCCGCAATTCCGGAACTTGCTGTTGCGGCCGTTGGTCAATGTCGCTTCGCCCGAGGCGTTGCCCTACTTCGCCGAGGTCGTGCAGTTCGGCGCGCCGGACGAGCAGTCCAAGGCCATCGAAGGACTGCATCGCATCTACAAGCGCTACGCGGGGTGCGAACGTGATGACATCGCCCAAAGCGCGCTCATCCATCTGGTCACGGCGATTCACACACCGGACGACGATGCGCGGTTTACCCTGGTTCGACTTCTGTGTCAGGTGAAGGATGACCGTGTACGAGAGTCGCTGGAACGCCTTGTCGACGATCCAGACGAACGAATTCGCAATGCGGTCGCGCGGTACCTGGTCGCATACGAGGGCAACGGCCTCGCTGAGTGGCTGTCCGAGGCGTCAAGCCAACCCACTGCGATCACGTTCGCCGCGGCCCGGTCTGTCGTGCATCAACTCGAGCAAACCTGGCGCCTCGATAACGGCGCATTCCCTGATGGCGACTGGACACGGGTATCCGGTGACGCGTCCGCCACGGCCCAATACCGCGCCACTGTCCAGGCTTGGGAACAATGGGCCCGCGAAAATCCGCGCAGTGCTGAGCAGTTCATTCCCCAGTAGATCGGGAATGATTCCCGGCCAGTTCCGTTCTCGACCAACCGCGCGTGAGTGGAGTAACTGCGAGTCAGCTCCGGAACCGAGTAATCACTGGACGTTCTGAACGAATTCGCACAGCACCGCGATTGAGTCGGCGCACTGATTCTGTGGCTGGGTTCTACTGCCCAGGTGAAGCCATCGCAGAAGGGCAGTTTCAGAGAACTCCCTGGACGGGAATCATACCCATCCTACGTGGAGTAGTGCGCATAGCGTCTATCTATACGGGGCTGCCGTGTGGTAAAGTCTGTGGGTTTCGTTCTGGAGCGTTTTTTCCCGTGAATGCCGGGTCCAATCATATCGACGAATCGCGCTGGACGGGCTTGTCCGAGGTGCTTCGGCTGGCCATGCCGGCGATTCTCGCGTCCATCTCGTGGACCGTCATGCAGTTCATCGATACGGCCATGGTCGGCCAGCTCGGCCAAGTGCCGCTGGCGGCGGTCGGGTCGGCGGGTCTGTGGTCCTTCGTGATGAACACCTTCGCCGTCGGCGTGGTAAGTTGCGTGGCGACCTTCGTCGGTCAGAGTCTCGGACGGGGCCGCCTTCGTGATTGCGGACGCTACGCGTGGCAAGGGATCTACCTCTCTCTCGCGACGGGTGTGCTCGCGCTCGCGTTCTGGCCGCTGGCCGATCCGATCTTCCACCTCATGCCACACTCGCCCGACGTCACGCGCCAGGAGATTCTCTATTTCCGCGTCCGCCTCTTCGGGTACGTGTTCATCGCGTGGCAGACGGCGCTGGCGTCGTTCTTCCAGGCTGTAAACCGGCCGATGATTCCTATGATTTCGGCCTTTGCGGCGAACCTCGCGAACATTGTGCTCGACTATGGCCTCATCTTTGGTAAGTTCGGGCTGCCGCGCATGGAGATCGCGGGAGCCGCCTTGGCGACCGTGATTGCGCTCGGTTTCCAGGTAGCGATCCTGCAGTGGGTCTTTCTCCGCAAACCCATGGAGCAAACGTACGCGACGCGCAGCGGCTTTGCATTTGACTGGCGCAAGACGTCCGAGTTGTTCGCGGTCGGCTGGCCGGCGGGATTGTCGTTTCTGCTTGATGTTACGAATTGGGGCATCTTCACCAGCTTCATCGTGGGGTACTTCGGCGACAGCGTGCTCGCGGCGCACACGGCCGCCATTGCCATCATGCACATCTCCTTCGTGCCGGCCATGGGACTCAACCAGGCCATTGCGCCCATCGTGGGCCAATGGATTGGCCGCGAGAACATCCCCATCGCGAAAGCGCGCGCGTATACCGGCACAAAGCTCGGCATCGCCTACATGTTTGCCATGGGCATGATCTTCGCCTTCCTGGGACCATCCATCATTCAGGCGTTTTTCATCGACGATCCAAACGTGGTGAAGCTGTGCCACGTGTTTCTCATGATGGGCGCCCTGTTCCAGGGTTTTGATGCGATCAATATTGTCCTGTCCGGCGCGTTGCGCGGCGCGGGCGACACGCGGTGGATCGCGGTGATGACCGCCATCGGCGCGTACTGCATCTTCTTGCCGTCAGCACTCGTGATGGCCTTTGTCTTCAAGTGGGGCGCCATCGGCGCGTGGCTCGGAGCGACGGTCTACATCATTCTGCTGAGCGGTGTGATGTTCCGGCGGTTCCACAGCGAGCGCTGGCGTCACATCAAGATCTTCCGCGCGGATCTCGTGGGACCCATCGAGATCGCGGACGTGGCGAAGTAGATCGTTGCACGGAGATTAAAGAACACAGGTCACGCGGAGCGCGTGATGCTCCTTTATTCTCCGCGTTCGATCACGTAGTGACCGTCGACGTAATTCCGGGTGCGGACTACGAGCATCTTGGCATCCGCATCGTAACTCCATTGGTTGCCTTCGGTGAGGCCGACGCCGTCGATGGTAATGTTCGCCGGTTTGGCATCCATCTTGATCCGGAGGATGTGCGGTTTTTCCTCACCGCCCAGGCGCACGTCCAAGTTCGCGCCCGTATTGTCGACCACGATTGCCGAACGTCCGCTGCCGTCGGGATGCACCACCTCAAACTCGCTGCGCTCGCGGGGATAGATCAGCCACGTGAGATACCCGTCGGACATGCGGTCGCCGAATCCCGTGTACTCGCGCTTCACGTCCATCGGAACGATCGCGCCATCGCGCACGTAGACCGGAAACTCGTCGAGCGGAAACTGGCGGGTGATCGTCGTAGGGCCTTCGATGATCTCATCGTCTCCGAACAGGTACCGCCATTGTCCTTCCGGTAGCGTTACCTCGCGTTCAAAGGAATCTTCATAGATCGGGGCCACGAGGAGATCCTCGCCGAAAAGGTATGTATACTTCGCTTCCAGCGGCCGCATCAGCGGTTCCCCGCCGAGGTGACAGGCGACCACGTGCGTGTAGATGTAGGGGATCAACTCCGTGTGCAGCCACGCGTACTCGCGCACGATCTCCCATTCATCCGGCACCGATTCCCACAGCGCGCGGTTCGTGTGGCCGCCGTTCAGGAACAACCCGCAGAACGCGGAGAACTGCGCCCATCGCGCATACAAACGGGGCGGGAACTCGCTGCCCGAATATCCGGCCACGTCTGACCCGATCACGTTGTATCCCATCTTCGCGCTGCGCAGGATGTCGGCGATGGCCTCTTCGATGCCTTCCTCTTCCACGCGCCACGCGTGATCCTGATCGCCGACCCAGTTCACCGGCGACGCATCGATGGGCGCGAACCCTTCAGGATGCGCCTTCGTGTCGAGCCAGTACTTCCATTCGGCGTTTTCGCCTTCGTCATCAAGCAGGCCGATGCGGTCGGTCGAACGCGACAACGTGATGAACTCGGGGTTCTGCGTGAGGCCGTGCTGGTACTCGTCGCGATAGTAGTGGTCCATGTACGTGCGCGTCGTCATGACACCGCCCTTTACGCGCCGGTACGGCAGCGGGACCGGCCCCAGTTGTGTTCGAAAGGAGGTTGCGGCGCCATCGAGTTTCCAGCCGTCGATGCCCCAGTCAAAAACCTGCTGCTGCAAGCCGCGCCACCATTCCATGGCAGCGGGATTGCTGTAGTCGACGAATCCGCCGCGGCCTTTCCACCAGCCGGTCGGTTCGCCTCCCCCCGCAAGGTAGCCGTTCTCGCGGGCTTCTTCGTACCAGTCCGAGGAATCCTGAATCGCAGTATCTTTGCTGGAGCTGTTGACCAAGCTGGTCATCCACAGCACGACGCGATAGCCGTCGTTCTCCAGTTCGCCAAAAAACTGCGCCGGATTCGGATACCGTTCTTCGTCGACAATGAAATCGTTATACCGCGTACTCCACGGACTGTCGATGAGGATCGTCCGCACGGGGAAGTCGTGCTCTTCGTATCCGGCCAGCAATTCGCGCACAGCCTCCGCGGTATTAACGTCGTCTTCCCACACCCAGCATTCCAGCGCCCAGGCGGGCGTCAAGGGCGGCGCGCCGTGCCGCTGCTCGTTGAACGGCATCCCCCAGAACGGCAACACCCAATAGAAATACAGGAGCACCGGAATCGGCAAAATGATAAGAACGATCGATCGAATCAGCCGGGA
>JAHDWY010000855.1 GCA_023384315.1 Candidatus Hydrogenedentota bacterium
GGCGACGGGATCGGGTGAGGTTGAATACTGTGGTCCAAAAACGGGTACGAGCCGCCGGTTGCGCAGTGGTATTGCTGGCCGCCAGCACAGCCGTTTCCCTCGCTATCGAGATCGACGCGCCGGACGGATCGCCGTTAACGGACGAACAGCGTGGGTCGCTGGACAATGGCGAGATACTCGTTCACCTTACCGAAGTCTCAGGCTCCGCGGTGAAGAAGGCCACTGCAATTGCGATAATTGACGCCGTGCCGGAACAGGTAATCCGCGTGCTAACCGATTACGAATCGTTTCCCGAGTTCATGCCGTATTGCCAGGAAGTGCGAATCGAAGAAAAGGACAAGGAACGTACGCGCGTTCGATACGAACTCGATTTTCCGTGGCCTATTGGCGATCGGCACTATCTCCTCGAATTGAAGAGCGGTAGCGAGTCACGCGGCGACGTGACGGTCTTCGTCAATACGTGGACCTATGTGCCGGACAGCGGAAACATCAACGACACCTACGGATCATGGGAGGTGATTCCTGAGGGCCCGGATCGTTCTTTGGTGCGGTACACCGTGTTCACCGATCCCGGTGGTCGAGTTCCCGGCTGGGCGGCAAACGTTGCGACCAACGTGGCGGTGCCGGGTGTGATTGAAGGCGTGAGGACTCGCGTGGCGGAAACGCTCAAAGAGAAAGGACCGGCTTCAGTGGAGTCAAGCGTGGAAGACGACTCGGCTGAGTAGTGCCTGCTTTGCGACTTTCAGGCATGTATCAATTGGCGCGCGCCGAAGTCGAAGGTTGCGCGGGCGTTGTTCGGGGCGGCACGCCGAAGGCCGTTCTGTACTGGCGCGTTTGCACGTCGCCTCCGTTTGCCCGGAAATGCTCGCGGATAAGTCGGACCGATTCGCTGGGTTCGTACTGCCGGTATCGCGCAAATCGCTTTTGAACCGCGGGATCGTACAGGCGGTGAGCGTATTCCTCCTCAAGCAACGGCAAGACGAAGCGTTTCCGCAGCAGCCAATAATGGGACGGGTTGTAGGACTCATCAAAGTCAGGCGTCACGTAGTTCCGAATGTCGATAGGCCGCACCAGCGTCCATTGTTCATCCACCAGTTTCAAATAGGGGTCGTCTCCGGCGCACAGATCTCGCGCGAGCAGAAATCCCTGGAAGCTGGCCTCGATGTCGGCGTGGGAGAAAATCCCGTCGACAATCCGCCCAACGCGAGTGTTTTCCCATCGAACACTAATCCGCACGACTCGCTCGACTGCGGCGTCTTCATCCAACCCATCCTCGAGCGCGTTCCGATAGATCCGGTAACTATGGCGGCCAAACCCGAAGAAGTGGGCCAATTTGTCGATACCGCAATAGACCTCGCCCACGCGAATGGTGCGCGACATGGGCAGGATATAAGGAAACGAACGGCCGCGATAGATGCTCATATTCTGGTATTGCCAGAAGGATACAGATCTCGGCGGGTAACGGTCGATCTCGTCGGAATGGTGCAGGAAGTTTCGCAACTTCGAAGCGAGGATACCCCTGAACAAGTGGCGGTAAACACCCTTCGCCACCTCTTCGGAAGACACTGGAGCGGCGGCGTTCAGTGATTCAAGATACACCCGGATCTCCGCGTTGAGGTAGCAATTTATAGTCGGCGCCGAGTCCTCAAGTTCCACGCCCCAGACAAGGTACTGATCGGTCTCCCCGGCATACGCCGATGAAGCGAGGAAAATCGCGGCTACCTGGCAGAGAATCCGGCGTTCCAAGCGCATAGGATTGTTTTCCGTGAGTGTCAATGAAGAACCTCGGAATCGAGCGCAGCACTTACCAGACGTGGACAACCTGCAAGACGCTTCCGATTCCC
>JAHDWY010000856.1 GCA_023384315.1 Candidatus Hydrogenedentota bacterium
GATTCAACTGACCATCGGGCTGGTTGTATCGCGACACATGACCAGCGAGGACGAATACTTCCTCGCGGGGCGGCGGCTCAAGTTCGGTATTACCATGATGACGGTCTTCGCCACGTGGTTTGGCGCGGAGACGTGCATCGGTTCGGCAGGCGCCATCTATGAGGAAGGGCTCGCGGGAGGGCGCGCCGACCCGTTTGGATACGCCCTGTGCCTATTCGTCATGGGCGCCGTATTCGCCTACCCCCTCTGGAAACGCAAGCTCACCACATTAGGGGACCTCTTTCGCGAACGGTACTCACGACGTGTCGAAGAGTTAGCTGTCTTGCTCATGATTCCCGGCTCCGTCATGTGGGCCGCCGCGCAGATTCGGGCCTTCGGCCATGTCATCGCGGTCTCGTCAGATTTCTCCGCGGGTACGGGTATCACCATGGCAGCCGTCGTGGTGATTACGTACACGGTTGCCGGCGGCTTGCTTGCGGACGCGATCACCGATTTGATCCAGGGAATCGCGCTCATCGTAGGACTCGTCGTTCTATTCATAGTTGGAATGAACGCCTTGGGCGGGTTCGAAGCGGCGATGGCCTCCGTAGAACCGGATCGGTTTCGCGTGTTTACCGGTGGCGGGGTGACTCCCCTGGAGCGCATCGAGGCCTGGGCGATTCCCATTTTTGGATCCGTCGTGGCGCAGGAATTGGTCGCCCGCACCTTGGCCGCGCGCAGCGCTAACGTGGCGCGTGCGGCGACCATATCCGCGTCGGGACTTTACATCTGCGTGGGCATACTCCCGGCCATGTTGGGTCTGGTGGGTCCGTCGCTGGTTCCTGGTTTGGAAGACCCCGAACAACTGCTCCCTGCCGCCGCGCGAGAACTCCTGCCGACGTTTCTCTACGTGCTATTTGCCGGCGCGTTGGTCTCGGCCATTCTCTCGACGGTGGACAGCGCGCTGCTTGCTGCATCGGCGCTGCTCTCGCACAATCTCATCGTGCCGCTGCTTCCAGGAGCGACCGATAAAACGAAGGTTCGTACAGCACGGGTCACCGTTGTTGTGTTGGGAATCGTCGCGTATATCCTGGCCTGGCAGGCCGGGGGGGTGTATGAATTGGTGGAGGAAGCATCGGCGTTCGGATCGTCCGGGATCTTTGTCGTCGTGGTTTTCGCGCTGTTTACGAACTTTGGCGGCCGGATTAGCGCATCTGCAACACTCGTTGTCGGGGGCGGCACGTGGATCGTCGGAAGCTATGTGTTAGGGCTCTCCTACCCCTATCTTCTGTCTTTGGCCGCGGCGTTGCTGACTTACGTCCTCACCGGGTTGGTGGAGAAAAACTCGCATACTGCGAGCGTTAATACCTCCGGTGCGTAGCGGAGAAATCGGTATTTCAGATACCTTGTTACAAAACGCCGCAACAGGAGTAGAATGAAGTGTTCAGGGGATAGCCGGTCTTAACCGGGCGCCTCGCGCCGGGGGATGTTGTCATGCGCTATTCTCGCCTTCTCGTCTCCACCATCCTTGTCGTAGCCGTCCTTCCCTTTCTTGTGGGTTGCCCCTTCGGTCCGTCGCCTTCCGGTAAAGGAAGCGTGGTCGTGCTGGGGTACAACGACCTCGGAATGCACTGCATGAACGAGGACTTCTCGGAGATCATGATTTTGCCGCCCTACAATACGCTGCACGCACAGGTCATCGAGCGGGCGGGCGAAGAACCGCACATTCTGCAAAGCGGCGTAACGGTTACCTACACGATACCGGGCAACACGACGTCATCCGACAAGACCAATTTCTGGGACTACGTCGACGATCTATTTGGCGTCTCCGTGCCGATGGATGTTGGTCTGGCGG
>JAHDWY010000857.1 GCA_023384315.1 Candidatus Hydrogenedentota bacterium
GCGCGATCAGATACAAATCCGCGCGTTGCGCTACTGCAATATGCTCGACCTCCGGATTCTGGAGCGGCTCGAACATGGCGGTGATGGCGCGCCGCCCGGCAATGGCCTCGAAGGTGGCAGGTCCGACCAGTTCGGTCGCGGACTTGGTGAGCACGGGCGTCACCTTCGCGCCCAGTTCCACGAGGCGGGAGGTCAGTTCGCAAGCCTTGTACGCCGCGATAGACCCCGTGACGCCGAGGACGATTTCCTTATTCGAGAAATTCCTCTTCATCCGCTCCGCCAATTCTGGCTTTGACCTTGCCTTGCAGGACTTCTTCCAGCGCGGTGATGGTCGATTTCCTCGAACGCACAGGCACCAATGGCCGCGCGTCGGGCTTTGCAACCTGCGATGCGCGGCGCGCACACAGGATCACCAGCCGGTACAGACTGTCAATCTTATCGTCAAATTGTTCTACGGAGATTCTGCTCATCGTTCCTCCCTCTTGGGGTTTATGGTCTTTGTGTATCGCATAACGCGCGGTTACGGCTGCCGGTGCGCCCGGCACCGCTCCGCCCGAATAATCGCCTTCAAATCTTCGACGGCATCGTCAAGGTGCGCGTTCACAATGACGTAGTCGTACTCGTGCCGCGCCGCGATCTCATCCAGAGCGTTGCCCAATCGGAGCGCGATGACCTCCGGATGGTCCGTCGCGCGCGCGCGAAGCCGCCGTTCCAATTCGTCCAGGGAAGGCGCCATGACAAAGACACTCACGATCTCCAGACCGCGCGTCTTCAAGTTGCGCATGCCCTGTACGTCGAGTTCCAGGACGGTGTCCATTCCCGATCCGGTCAACCGCTCGAGTTCTTCCACAAGGGTGCCGTAGAGGTTCCCATGAACCTCGGCCCACTCGATAAAATCACCGGACTCGATGCGGCGCTGAAATTCGTCGCGATCCAGGAAGTAGTAATCCTGTCCTTCGATTTCTCCTTCCCGACGGGGTCGTGTGGTCGCCGAGATGGAATAGCCCAACTGCGCATCGTCGTCGAAGACTCTCTTCAGAACAGTCCGTTTGCCTGCGCCGGACGGGGCGGACAAAACGAAAATGGTGCCTTTTCGCGCAGAATCCGCGCTTATCTGTTCGGATAAGGTCACCGCCGGATTCACTCGATATTTTGAATCTGTTCGCGGATCTTCTCGATCTCAGCTTTCAGATCCAGGACTTCTTTGGCGACATTCGCATCTCGCGTCTTGACACCTAACGTGTTGGCCTCGCGCTGAATTTCCTGGGTCAGGAAGTCCAGGCGGCGCCCAATCGATTCCTTAGACGAGAGGATCTCTTCCATGTGGTCGAGATGGGTTTTGAACCGGACGACCTCTTCGGTCACGTCGGACTTCTCGGCCATGAGCGCCACCTCGATCGCGATGCGCTCCTCCGTGAGTCCGGCCTCGGCATTCAACTCATGGATGCGTGTCCGCAGGCGCGTTTCGTAGGCCGCGTTCAATTCGGGCAGCCGCGCTTCGATGGAAGCGAGCGTCTCCCGCATAACCGCCAGCCGGCCACGGATATCCTCTTCAAGGGCCTTGCCCTCGGTCTCACGCATCCCGTTCAGCTTTGCGAGCGCACCTTCCAGTATTCCGCACAGGACTGGCTCCAGCGCCTCGATATCCTCATCGGAGTCTTCCTGATACATCACGCCCTCAAGTTGCGCCAACACGTTCAGCGACAGCGTCTCGTAACTGCCCAGCATGGTGCCCAATTCCTTGGATGCATCCAGGTACTGTTGCGCCAGCTTCTGAT
>JAHDWY010000858.1:0-939 GCA_023384315.1 Candidatus Hydrogenedentota bacterium
GCCAGTTCAACAAGGGCCAGCTCCGGGAATTGCGCGACATCCTGGAAGCGGCCCAGCCCGACGAAACCATGCTCGTGCTCGGGGCGAACACGCAGCTCGACGACCTCCGGCAGATCGTCCAGAACTTTGCACCATTGAGGCCGACCTCGCTATTCTTCTCCAAACTCGACGAGACCCGCCGGTACGGGGGCCTCTATACGACGCTCGCGGAGACGGGGTTGCCTCTGGGATATTTCAGCGTGGGACAGAACGTTCCCGACGATCTTATTCAGGCCCGGCCGGAAATGGTCGCGGAACTCCTCCTGAGCGGCAAAGCTTCGCAACTGAGTGCAGGCAAACAGCGGTAGGACCGGCGCATCGCGCCCCAACATAGGGTGATACCAAACGTGGCAGATCAAGCGCAAAACCTTCGGGAATTCGTTCGGCAGCACCAGAACAGCGGGCGCGTCCTCGCGGTCACCAGCGGCAAGGGCGGCGTTGGAAAGACGAACACGAGCATCAACCTCGCCATCGCGCTCGCGTCCAAGGGGAAATCCGTGTCCATCATCGACGCGGACCTTGGTCTCGCCAACGTGGAAGTCCTGCTGGGCTTGAACTCCCTATACAACCTGCAACACGTCATCAGCGGGGAACGGTCCATGCTCGACGTCCTCGTGCAGGGTCCCGGCGGGATCAACGTCGTGCCCGGTAGTTCCGGCATCGCCCGCCTCGCCGACATGGGGCCGAAAGCCCGGCAGAACGTCCTGGACGGACTCGAAGACCTCCAGGACAGCAGCGATTTCATCATCATCGACACCATGGCGGGCATCGGCCAGAACGCCGTCGCCTTTGCCGCAGCGGCCGACGAGATCCTGCTGGTGACCACGCCGGAGCCGTCCTCCATCGTGGACGCCTACGCCATGATCAAGACCATCTTCCAGTTGCGCGAAGACGCCGTGT
>JAHDWY010000858.1:949-1832 GCA_023384315.1 Candidatus Hydrogenedentota bacterium
GTGTTCCGCCTCATCGTGAACATGGCTCTCAACGAGGCCCAGGCCCGCGCCGTCGCCACGAAGATGTCCCAGGTCGCCCAGCAATTCCTCGGCCGGAAGATTTCCTACGTGGGCTACGTCCCCCGCGACCCCCACGTCTCCCAGGCCGTCATGCAGTCCAACCCCTTCAGCCTCCGCTACCCCAGTTGCTCCGCCGCGAAGGCCATGAGGGATCTCGCCACCCGCATCGACCAGCAACGCCTCGACCAACCCGGCGAATCGAAGGCCGGCTTCTTCCGCCGCATCGCGGAAAATCTGGGGCTCGCCAGCAACGGGTAAGGGCGCCATACCGATCACACCCACAGGTTGAAGTAGCGAGTGAGGCATGGCCCAGCGCGCGTCCGGCATGACTGTTCGCGCCTCGGGCCCGGGCGCATACCGCCTCCACACTCGCCGTCCCTTCTGCAAGCAAAATCCGCCTCCGCCACTGAACGATCTGCCGAGCGAACCGCATTGCGCATTCCGGGCGTTAGTGATAGTATTACGCAAGGATTACGGATGCACCGGAACGTTGGAATTCACCCACCCGGCATGAAGCGTCGAAGCAGGGGAGTGCAACGAATGATTGCTGTTCCCAACCATTTCCCAAGTGAGGTTGCTACTGTGCGATTGTTTGTTGTTATTGCACTCGTTGTGCTCTCCGCGTTGCGCGCTTACGGACAGGCCACAGGCGTGGACGCAGACGTTGATACGCTTTCACGTTTGATTGAGCAAGCAGAAGCGGGAGACGCAGGACAACAGTTCATACTTGGTTTAATGTATAAATATGGTCAGGGCGTGCCGAACGTAACTGAGAATCACGAAGAAGCCGTGAAGTGGTTTCGCAAAGCCGCTGATCAGGGTC
>JAHDWY010000859.1 GCA_023384315.1 Candidatus Hydrogenedentota bacterium
GTCCGCATTGACTCGCGCCAGCTCGATCCTCCATGATGCGCCAGTCGCGTCATACTGACCCGGCCCCAATCTTCCCAATAGCAACGGTAATCGTTTTCACTTTCTGTTCTGCGAGGTACTATGAGCAAGATTCTCGTCACCGGTGGAGCCGGTTTCATCGGGTCCCACGTCGTCGATACCTATATCGGCGAGGGGCATGATGTCGCGGTTGTCGATAACTTGAGTTCGGGGTTTCGCAACTTCGTGAATTCCAACGCTACCTTTTACGAAATGGACGTGCGCTCGGAAGGCCTCCGTGCGATATTCGACGAAGTGAAGCCGGACGTGGTCAATCACCTCGCCGCACAGATTGACGTGCGCCGGAGCGTGGAAGAGCCGTCATTTGACGCCGACGTCAACATCCGCGGTTCTCTGAATGTGCTCGAATGCGCTGTGAAGTGTGGCGCAAAGAAGTTTATCTTCGCCTCCACCGGCGGGGCCATCTACGGCGAACCGCCCGATCTTCCCGTGTCGGAGGCGTATTGGCCCAAGCCGATTTGCCATTACGGCGCCGCGAAATACTCGGTGGAGCACTATATCTATCTCTACCGGCATCTGTATGGATTGGAGTTCACCATCCTTCGGTATCCTAACGTTTACGGACCCCGCCAGAACCCCCATGGCGAGGCGGGCGTGTGTTCCATTCTTATCGGCCTCATGCTGGAAGGCAAAGCCCCGACCCTCTTTGGTTTCGGTGAACCATTGCGCGATTATGTGTACGTGGGGGACATTGCCCGAGCCAATCTGCTTGCGGTCGAGCACGGTTCGGGAGAGACCCTGAACCTCGGGTCGGGTGTGGGTACATCGGTTCGGACCATTTTTGACACACTTCGGGAAATCCTCGAGTTTCCCCATGAGCCCATTCTCAAAGAACTCCGCCCGGGGGAAGTCCGTCAAATCTATATTACGGGAGATCGGGCGCGGAGTGTCCTCGGCTGGCAACCTTCCATTTCGCTTCAAGAAGGTCTTGAGAAGACGGTCGGCCATATTCGAGCCGCGGGCTCCTGAGCGGCCGGAAAACGGCCAACGGGCGTAATGTCGTTTCAACGACCCGTCCGGTTGAGCGACTTCGGGCAACCGATCCGACCGGATAGCGGTTGCTCCAAGTGTAGTCTTTTGCTACCATCCGAGTTTGGTCGTGGAACTTTCAAACTTCGATAGCGATTGATGACTTGCCTGGCGGATCCTGTTTCGACAACTATCCGAACCCGTCCTCGCAGTTCCGCGCGTCATACGACGGAGTAGCCTTCGTGGACTTCAGCCATCCTCCATTGGATGATATGGACTATATTCGTCAGGAAGCTTTGGGCTTTGCCGGGATCGGATTGCTCCGCGTCGCGGCGTCGGGCGTCATTGCTTCCGTAGACGAAACCGCGCTCAAGGTGCTTGATGTGGCACATCGCGGGGGCGCGCCTTATCTTGCGCCCAACAGCAAACTACCAGAATTGACCGCCTGCCCAATCCCGGTGGATAGACTTGTTAGCGAATTACGACGATCCGCTCGCATTCGCCGTGAGGAGGTGTCTTTTCTTGCCTCCGACGGGACGGAGCGATGGGTTCAGTTCGACTGCTACTTGGTGCGTGACCCGGAGTCCGGCAAGGAGTATCTTCAATTCGTGCTGCAAGACGTGACCCAACGCCGCCGGGCGCTTCAGCTGGATCGGATTCGTCAGATGGCGATCGATTCGTCCATCAGCCCGGTCGCGATGGCCGATCTGGATGGTACGATCACGTATGCCAACGAGGCTTTGGCGGGGCTGTGGGGGTACGGC
>JAHDWY010000040.1:0-2730 GCA_023384315.1 Candidatus Hydrogenedentota bacterium
GACGGGTCCGTGCGGTGGTGTGCGGCGCGTCTGGATAAGGTTGAAACTGGAGAGATCTATCGCGTCGTGGCGGACCGGCGGGGCGTGTTCGCGCAGCCGGCTTTTATGGAGACCTTCGGACTGACCGTAATCGAAGCGATGGCCTGCGGACTGCCGGTCGTGGTCACGTGCTTCGGCGGACCCGCCGAGATCGTCGAGCAGAACAGGTCGGGCCAGATCGTCAATCCAAACGATCTGGCGGCGGTGGCGGAGGCGCTGCACCGCGTCGTGACGCAGCAAGATCTCTGGGACCGGTTCAGCGCGGAAGGAATCGAGCGTGTGCACCGCGCGTTCCATTGG
Organism: Candidatus Hydrogenedentota bacterium; assembly: GCA_023384315.1. Taxonomy (GTDB): domain Bacteria; phylum Hydrogenedentota; class Hydrogenedentia; order Hydrogenedentales; family SLHB01; genus JAHDWY01. Next base: position 340 of record JAHDWY010000040.1, read on the forward strand.
AGGGCCCATGCCGAGCGCGTGCTGCGATTGTCCAACACCTACACGTTCTGGGACTTCCTGGACGTGATGAACCGGCAGGCCTTGGACCAGTATATCCACACCCTCTACCACACGGTGTATCGCCCGCGGGCGGTCGCCGCTTTGGATTAAACACTAGGAGTAGCGATGTACATACAACTCATCAGCGTACACGGCCTGATCCGTGGCGAAGAAATCGAAATGGGCCGGGATGCCGACACGGGAGGCCAGGTTCGTTATGTGATCGATCTTGCTCGCACGTTGGGCAAGCTCGACGCCGTCGACCAAGTGGACTTGTTCACGCGGCGCATACGCGATAAGCGTGTGTCCGCGGATTACGAGAAGACCATCGAGGAGTTAGGGCCAAAGGCGCGTATCGTGCGGCTTCCTTGTGGCGGTGGACGGTACATGCGCAAGGAGAAGCTCTGGCCCCATCTGGACGACTTCGTGGACGCGATGATTTCGTTTACGCGGCGCGAAGGGAAGATGCCGACTGTTGTACACGGGCATTATGCCGATGCCGGATACATCGCCAACGAGGTTGCCTCGGCATTCGCGGTGCCGTTCGTATTCACGGGCCACTCGCTGGGCCGGGACAAGAAGGCGTACCTGGAATCGCAGGGTTGGTCGGAAGAGGCCATGGAGAAAGAATTCCGCATCCATCACCGGATCTCCATGGAGGAACGCGCGCTCGCTTCGGCGAGTTTTGTGGTCACCAGTACCCGGCACGAGCGCGACACGCAGTATGCGCGCTACGACAATGGCAAGGAACCGCGATTCGAGATCATCCCGCCGGGCACGGGGCTGGATCGGTTCTTTCCTTATTACGACTACGAACTGGCGCCGGATCGTGTTCCCGAGGTGTACAAACAAGCACGTATGAGCATGCAGGCGGAACTGGACCGTTTTCATTTTGGGCGCGACCGGCCGCTGATCCTCGCCATGTGCCGACCGGACAAGCGAAAGAACATCGGCGCGATCATCGAAGCCTACGGGCGGGACAAGGAACTTCAGGGTCTGGCCAATCTGGCCATCTTCGCGGGCATCCGGAAGGACATCAACGACATGCCCGAGAGCGAAAGCCAGGTGCTGACCGATATCCTGATGCTGATGGACCGCTTTGATCTCTACGGCAAGATGGCCGTGCCCAAGCGGCACGACTCAGAGCGCGAAGTGCCGGAGTTGTACCGCATGGCGGCGTCGAAACGCGGCGTCTTCGTCAATACGGCATTTGTCGAGCCCTTCGGGTTGACGTATATCGAAGCGTCTGCCTGCGGATTGCCTTTCGTCGGCACCGAAAACGGGGGCCCTCAGGACATTGTCGAGAATTGCGACAGCGGAATCCTGGTCGATGTAGAGGACCATGACGCGGTGGCCGCGGCCATCAAGAAGCTCTTGACCGACAGCGAACTGTGGGAACGCTGCAGCAACAACGGGATCAACCGCGTTCGCAAATACTACTCATGGGACCGCCATTGCGAACGGTATCTCGAAGCCATCAACGAAGTGGTCGAATCGTCGCCCAAGAGTTATTTCTCCTCGCAGAGGACCGAGGAGGCCCCGGGTCGGCGGCTGTCCAAGGTCAGTTCGGTGCTGATTACGGACATTGACAATACGCTACTCGGCGACGATGACGCCCTCGCTCGGTTGTTGGAGATCGTGAAGGATGAACGAAACAGCCTGGCCTTCGGCGTCGCTTCCGGTCGCCACTTGGGTGCGGTGCGCGAAGTGATCGAGGCGCACAACATCGACACGGTGGACGTAATTGTGTCGTCCGTGGGCGCGGAAATCTACTACGGCCCGGAACGGACTTTTGATAAGGGGTGGGCCAGTCATTTGCGGTACCGGTGGAATCGCGCGCGCATTGAGAAGGCCCTCGAACCATTCGATTTCCTGTACATGCAGTCCGATGAAGAAACGCAACGTGAATTCAAGATCAGCTACGATCTCGACACGCAGGCGATTCATCCTGACGACGCCATGCCCCAGATCCACGAGGCGCTCAATAAGACGGGCGTACCCCATACCGTCATCTTCTCCCATGGTATGTTTGTGGACATCCTTCCGCAGCGCGCTTCGAAAGGAAAGGCCGTGCGGTACCTGTCCAACAAGTGGAACGTACCGCTCGAACGCATTGCCACGGCCGGAGACTCCGGCAACGACATCGACATGTTGCGGGGACGGACAGCCGGTATTGTGGTCGGCAACTACTCGCAGGAAATGGAGCCATTGAAGGATAGCGGCTCGCGCGTCTTTTTCGCCAAAGGCCACTACGCGGAAGGCATCATCGAAGGGTTGCAGCATTACGGTCTCATCCCGCAACAGGAGGCAGTCAGCTCATGAGCGCCGGTCCGCAGGTCGTCACGATGGGGG
>JAHDWY010000040.1:2740-7364 GCA_023384315.1 Candidatus Hydrogenedentota bacterium
CGCGTGAAGCATCTGGAAGACGCCGAGCATTTTACCCCGAAAGCGGGCGGCGCACCGGCCAACGTGGCTGTGGGCGTGCGGCGGCTCGGCGTGGCCAGCGGGTTTATCGGCATGGTCGGCAACGATGCCTTCGGCCGGCTCCTGCGCGGAACGCTGGAAGAGCAGAAGGTGGACCTGCGCTCGCTCGCGGAGTCCGGCGATCAGCCGACGACGTTGGCGTTCGTGGCGCTGGATGAAAAGGGCGTACCGGATTTTTCCTTCTACCGGCATCCCGGCGCAGACTTGTCGTTGCGGTTCTCTGACGTCGATTTATCTGTGTTGGAATATGCGCGCGTCTTTCATTTCGGATCCCTGTCACTCGTCGCGTCGCCCGCGGCGGACACGACGCGTGCGTTGCTCGCGTTCGCGAGTGAGCGGGGGCTTTTTGTTACCTACGATCCGAATTACCGCGCGGCTCTTTGGCCGGATGAAGAATTGGCGAATCGCCGCATGGGCGAACCGCTGTCGCAGGTCAGCCTATTGAAGGTATCGCACGACGAGATGACGCGGTTGAGTGGTGAAGAGGCAATCCCGGTCGGTTGCGCAAAACTGGCCAAGCACGGGCCCCGTTGCATCGTTGTCACGCGTGGCGGGGATGGGGTATCGGGCTGGCTGAACGGAGAGACCTTCGACATTGCCGAACGGGCCGTCCAGGTGAAAGACACGACCGGCTGTGGCGACGCGCTCATGTCGGGGACAATCGCCGGATTGTTGCGGGCGTACCCCGATTTGAACCGCGAGACTGAAATTGAGATGAGCGCGTTCCGTCGCGCGCTCGAGTTCGCGAACTGCTGTGCCGCGCTTGCCGCGACGCGGCTCGGCGCGATTCCCTCCCTGCCGACGGTAGATGAGGTGCGCAAGCATTGGCCGGAACTGGAACTGCCCTAGATTCTGCCGCCCCCGTTCGGGGGCTGTGTGGTGGGGCGGCTGCGCGACCCAGGGTTCCGCTCGTGCCTCGCTCCACCCTGGACTACAACCCTCCGCCCCTCCGGGGCTAATACGGTTGCGGTCATGTCGCGTCGGGTTCGGATCCGCTATATCCCCGGGACTTCGTAGCTGTACAGGTGCGAGCCGCTGCCGAAGTAGATCCGTCCATCCAAATAGTCTCCGCCGGGACCGATGGGCACGGGGGATTCGGCGAGCAGCGTTATCGTGTGCGTTTCCGTGTCGACTTGGGCGACGCCTTTCTCGAAGAGCATGTATAGATCACCTTCCGGACTCTGGACGAATACGCGCGGACCTTGATGCGAGTTCGTCGGCCCGAAAGTTTCGCCCAGCGCCTGATCGTGAACGATCGACCGCGTTGCGGGATCGAACACGAAGAAGCGCGTGCGATCGACGACGCCGTAGATCAAGCCATTTGGCGCACGGCAAAGATCTGTGTAGCCCTGCGCCCCGGGGAAGATTGGTTCGTGCCATTCAATCTTCTTGGTGTCCAGGTTCAGGATGTAGAGTTCCGCCTCCTTCGCGATCTGTTCGCCGCCGGTGCCGGGCGCGGTGGTTGCCCCGCCGACGATCGTCTTGTCGTCGATGACCGCGAGACTGAGCGTGGATTGGTCCGGCAACAGTTCCGTGTGTTCGACGAGGACTTGCTCTTTCGTTTCGCGGTCCCAAAAGAGCAGTCCGCCGCCTGTGTACCCGTATCCCGGCGTGCCAGCCAGGACGAGCGTCCTGCCGTCGGGATGGGCCAGTAGATCGTGTGGGCGATGGATGGTCGGCGAACATTCCGTCAAGTACAACGGATTGCTTGAAGCGTTCCCTTTGACCGTCTCTGCCCATACCTGCGACGGGTCCCACTCCAACAGAAAGCCGCCGCCATAGCCTCCCACGAAGAATCGGTCGCCTTGCCGGACGACGGTATTGCATTGTCCATACGTCGCGCGATTCACCCACGCGTCTGCTTTGGGATCGAAGCTGAAGAAGCGCATGGGGAATGCGGTGCCGCCGCAGACAGTCCCATCGGGCGCGACGGCGATACCCATGATATGGGCGCCCTCGCTGCTGTAGTCGAAATCGAGGGTTTTCGTTTCCTTCGTCTTCGGGTCTTCCACCACAAGCTTGCGGTCCACGAGATCGCAGGCCTTCACCTGCGTGCCGTCCGGGAACTCGGCATGGAAGAGCGCTTGGCTACCGGTGATGACGGGTTTTTCGTTGATGGTTTCCGGTTTCTTGATGGGCGTGATCTCGCCGCGGAGTAATGCATACCAATCGTCGTCGCTCCCGCTGCCGGTATGACCGTAGACCGTGCCGTTCACGTCGCGGTACACGGATCCGCTGCCCTTGACGCGCTTCTCTTCGGGGATTACGGGTGTCGCCGTTCGCGTCGCCGGATCGAAAGCGATGATCTAACTGGCCGTGCTGCCGATGCCGAAGTAGATCCACCCGGCATCGTCGGCGGCCACGTATCGCTGGTATTGTTTCCAGTTTTGATCGTACACGGCACCGTAATCCGTGAACTCGCGGGTCTCGGGGTTGAACGAAACGACGCCGCTGTTCGGGTAGGTCACCGACCAAATAATGCCGTTGTCGTCTTCGGTCATTCCCATCGCCATCTGCGGCGTGGTCTTTTCGAAGAAGGTGAAGGCGCGCGTCGCGGGATCGAATTCGCAGAAGTAGCTGTTGAAGTGCGTGTAGTACTTGTTGTTGCTCGACAGGATCGACGCGTAGGGGCAATCGCCGCCGGGCGGAAACGGGACCGGGTATTCCACACTGTCGCCGGTTGCGGCGTCGATGGCGAGCAACGCGTATCCGCCGCGATGATCGAATAGCCATACGAGTAAGACGTTGTCGCTTTCGCCGTCGACGGTCGCGACGGTGCCCCGGTGGTTGCTTACGGGTGTAGCGACGCCGTGATGGAGAAAGCCGTTGCCGAGATCTTCGGTCGCGGCGAGTGCCGATGACGAGAGGACGAGCGCGAGAAGGATGCCGGTGAGGCCATGTCGGGTTGCGTGCGCGTGTGTCATGCGAAGATGAACTCCCCCGTGATTGTTCGTGGTACGTTCATCTTTTCATCATTCGGACTGCGATCGCAAACAGAAGATAGATCCCCGCGTTATCCCCGCCTTCGCGAGGGTGACAGAGGATGATGGTTCGGGCCGGTGTCGCAGCTCGGAGCGGCACCGGCCCGGCCCTTGGATGGGAGAGGAGCGGATTGATTACGAAGGTTCGCCGCTGGGCCGTGGATCCACACGCGTCAATGGCGGCGGTGTGGGATGCGGTTTCGGGCGTTTTGCGAAGACTTCGTCCCAGTTCACATCGGCGGTGACCTTCATCAATACTGCCAGCGTAACCACGGAGCCGATGGCGACGGTCAGCCCGGTGATCCCTTCCAGGAAGAAGCTGTAGGAGAAGAGGACCAGGAAGAAGATCTGTCCCGCGATGGCGATTTTCCAGGGGAATTGTCCTTTCAGCGCGGCCGACAGGTAGGTGGTCACCAATCCCACCGACACGATGGCGCAGATGATGAAGGCGATGTGGATGCTGATCACGCCCACGAGGTACGCCAACAGCAGATGGAACGCGAAGAACCCTGCCGCCACGAAGAGGTAGTGCATGGGGTGAATGTTGACCTTGTAGAGGATGTTGATCGTCGCCACGAGGACAAAGAAGAACAGCAGGCATACCGGCGCGAAGAAGGTGATGCGCGACGTCAGGGGTCCGGGGTTCAGTTTCTCCGGGATGATCACGCCGATGGATTCGCGCGTGATCAGGTCGGTCGCGCTCCAGGTCAGTTCCATACCCGCGTCGGTCCGCTCCGTGGTCATGGGCGAGAGGCATCCGTCTGGATAGTCTACATCGCGGAAGTTCGTTGCGACGGACAGGTCGAAGTTCTGTACGCGCCCCGAGTTCACATCGGGCACGTATCGCCATTCGCGAATGCCGCGGGTCAGATACTTGACATGAAACGTCGCATTCTGGCCCGGTGCCAGTTCGATCATCTCCCCCACCCCTTCCGTTGTGTTGATGGGCGATGTGATCGGCTGGTCATCCAGCGTCATCTCGAAGGCGTCGTAGGTGCCGATCTGCGCGGGAAACTGAAAGTGAATGCGCACTTTCTGCGCGACGGTCTCGTCGTTGGTGATGGTGTAGTTGCCATCAAAATTGCACACGTAAGTCGGATACCAGATGAGCCCCTTCTTGCGGTAATCCGTAGTGAGCACGACCTTGATGTCATTTTCCTTGGGAATCAACCACCGCACTTGATCGCTCCCGGGAATCTCCACGGCAAGCGAGGGCGCCTGCTGCAAGAGCGGAGCGCCCCACAGCGCTTGCACCTCGCCGGCTAAGCGTCCCCCGTATTCCTCGGACCGCATCGTCGTCGTGACACCGAGAGTCCACCATCCGACGCAGGCCAAGGCAAAGATGGCGCCTATCGCAAGTATCTTTCGTGCACTCATTGCAAACCTCCTTTTCAAGACACCGTAACCTCGGCAAAGCTTCTATCTTCAGCGCGTCCGCTCGACCGGCTCCTTGTAGGACACGGCCAACGCCATGCCTTCGCCTTTGTAGAAGGCGCGGGAGAAGAAGTGGCGCGCGCCCACGAACTCGGCGGGAACCGGCCATTGCTCGCCTTGCGCCGGGCTTA
>JAHDWY010000040.1:7374-13945 GCA_023384315.1 Candidatus Hydrogenedentota bacterium
CCTTCCATCGAAAGGAGTTCCACGCGCGCAGGCAGGGCAATTCCGACCCCGACTTCCTGCGATGGCAGACCCGTTTCGGGTACGGTTGCTTCCAGGCGTCCATGGAGGCCGAGTTTCTCTTTCTCTTGTAGAAAGGCCAGTTCCACGTGCGACGGCTGTCCGCTGTCGAGGGGAATCATCCAGGTCCCCTCGTCGCCGCCGTAGACCTTCTTCTTCGCGCCGTTTACAGTGAGGGACCAGATTTCGGCGCCGGGCACAGCCTTCAATTCCAGGCGCGGTCCCACGTCCGGCGGCACGTCAAGCACCAGCACAGAGAGCACGTTTCCGTTCTCCTCGAAGGAGATAAAGAGGTACTGCGAATCGAGTACGGTCGTCGGCGTGCTCACCGGCTGGAAGCGGGAAGACGTGAGGGTGATGGCGTTTTCCGCGGGCGCGGTCGCATAGAACTGGGCGCCCGCCGCGGCTACCCGCAGTTCCTCCCGCACGCGTTCGATGGGGATTCGCGTCACGAGCCCTTCCGCTGAAGCGGAGACCTGGCCGTCTTCCGGTTCCTCCAGGACGAAGCGGCCTTGTTGCCCGCCGTTTCCGTCAATGGTTGGCAGCCGCAGCGTGACCGGTTTTCCGTCGTCGGGGACGTCGATAGCCCATTCGATAGAGAAGACGTCGGACTGTTCCTCGGGGAACATCAGTTCATACCGGCCGTGGCCGAGTTCGCGGATCGAAGACGTGCGAAGCGACGACGCAAGAAACTTCGCACCCTCCGGAGCCTGAAGGTTCAGCGACTTCGGCACCGCGCGGTCGGGGTAGAAATGGGTGGTCAGGAAGGTCCGGCCGCGCTGGGCCGAAATGCGGGAGAGGGTGTCGACCTGGATGACGGTGGCCGCTTCGAGACGCGCGGTGTCCACGTAGCGGAGGCTGAGCGTGGAGTTGGCAGAGAATCGGAATACGCCGCCGGCGTCGGCGATGCCTTGGGCTTCGAGCAGTTGCAGCCCGGCGGGCGCGTCAATTTCAAGGGCATTCTGAAGAGCACGTGGAATGGGCACGTTGATGCGCTTCTCGCCTTTGTCTTCCGTCGCCTGGGCTAACAGCCGGGCCACGAGTTGAAACGCGACCCCCTCGCCTTCGGGCAGAATCGCCGTGGCTTCGAGATCGGTTGGTGTCATGATGGTGCCGCCGGTAACTTGACTGACATTGGTAACCACCGCGCCTTCTCCGAAAAGCGGAATCGGCGCGGGGTCGCCGGACACGGAGCGTCCGGACACGAGTACGTCGATCTCGGCGCTGTCTGGCAGCAGGCGGACGCGGTACCGCGCTTCGTCGATGCTGTACACCTGTGGCTCCTTTTCGAGGGATTCCTCGAACTCGCGCTCCATCTTTTCGCGATACAGCGTCTTGAGTTCGTCCCAGGGGACCAGCACGTTGTCCTGTGCCTGTCCCGGAACCGCCGCAAGCAGGGTTGCGGCCACGAACACGATGAGCTTCATACCGGCGCCCTCCTCTCCCGCGAACCATTCGCGTGATTCTTCCGGACCTCTCGTTGAATCTGTGGGTACTATGGGCTCGGTGTGTGAAGAGCAGTTGAAGGAAATGTGAAATCGGTGAGGAATTTTGAGTTGAGATACTTGAGGGTGAGCAAGATGGATCCCCGCCTTCGCGGGGATGACGGCAGGGGCATTCCGGCGATGGACTGCAACGCGCGCGAATCATCTCCTCAAGGGCGCTTGCAGTTTCCTGGCTTACGAACGACGGGATTTGAAAGACCGTGGCTTACCTAAACCGTCATCCCCGCGAAGGCGGGGACCCATCTTCAACATTGTCGAAGACGGAAATCGCCAACGAGTACGACTAATACATCTTCCGCGCCGGCTCCAGGGGTAGTTTCAAATGCGCTTCGGCGCCGCCGTCGGGATGGTTTTGCAGGGTCACTTCGCCTCCGTGAAGCGTCGCGACCTCGCGCACGAAGACGAGCCCCAGGCCGGAACTCTTCTTGCCGGTATCCGGCCGGCGCAGGGAGTAGAAACGGTCGAAGACTTTGTCCAGTGCATAGGCCGGAATGCCCGGTCCGCGGTCGCGCACCGCGACGTTTACTTTGTCGCCTTCGTCTGTAAGGCGGATGTCGATCACGCCGTCCTCCTGCGAAAAGTCGATGGCGTTTTGAATCAGATTGGCGATAGCCTGCCGTACGAGAAACGCTTCGCCGCGAATCCGGACGGCGTCGACGGCCTTGACACTCAGGACCAGCTCTTTCTGGGACGCCACGGGCTGCAAGCTCTTGACGACTTCGTGGACGATCTCCACAACGTTCATTTCTTCCACGTCCCGCAATTCGTTCCGCCCTTCCAACGCGGAGAGTTGGAGCATGCGGTCCACGAGGCCCTGGATCCGATTCGATTCGGAGCGGATGTTTTCGATGAAGGGACGGCGCTTTTCGAGAGGCATATCCTCATCGAGCAATTCCGCCGCGCCGCGAATGGCGGAGAGGGGACTCTTCATTTCGTGCGTGAGGGTCTGGACGTACTCCTCTACGTATCTTTTCCCTTCGAGGGCAACCCGCATCTCTTCGAAAGCCGTGCCAAGGTCGCCGATCTCGCTGCGGCCCAGTTTCGGCGGCGCTACACGCTTCCCGTCGCGAACGGCCTTCGCGTAGCGTGTCAGTTTGTCGATAGGCGACGTAATCCACGCGGAGAAGACCATGATGAGCAAGAACACCGACAGCGCGGCCACGAACCCGGCGTTGGCGATTTTGCGATGGGCCGCTTCCATAAACAGCGTTACGCTGTCGGCGGGTTTGGCCACGGTGAGCACGCCGACGATTCCTCCGTCGGCTCGAATAGGAGACGCCACATGCAGGATCGACGTAGTCGGATCGTCCGGGTCGAGGCGTGTGGACCGGGCGCCGTATTCGCCGCGCATCGTGCGCGCGACGTCGATCCATTGCGAGTAATCTTCTCCTTCGTCCCGGCCTTCATCGGAATCAAAGACCACAATGCCATTTCGATCGGTGATATAGACGCGGATGTTGAGGTGGGTTTTGGTGACTTCGTAGATCTTTGCGGAAAAGACTCGCTTCTGCGCCACATCGAAGGCGGCGCGGAGGTTCGTGGTATCGACGGCGTCGTCGCGCATCTGGATCTCCGCGAGAGACGCAAGCAAGGTCGAGATGTCGACCATGGTTTCTTCCATGGCTTCCAGGTAGCGCGGGCGCAGGTCCTCGAGAATCCAGTCGACCAACTGGTAAAACCCCACGCCGACGATGACCAAGAGCGCGGCGAACAAGCGGTAGCGTATCTTCACCAGGACTCCTTCAGCGAGTAGCCCAACCCGCGGTGCGTTTGGATGGGATCAACGTCCGGCTGCACGGCGCGCAGTTTGGCGCGGATGGTTTTGACGTGGGTATCGACGGTGCGGTCCATGGCCGATTCCGGCTCCTCCCAGACGAGTTCCATCAGTTTTTCGCGCGAGTACACCCAGCCGGGCCGTTGGGCCAGCGCTTCCAGAATGCGGAACTCGTATCGTGAGAGATCGAGGGGCTTGCCGAAGTACCAGACCTTGGCCTTGTGTTTGTCGATGACGAGGGGCGATTGCGCTTTGCCTGGCTCCGCTTGCGAATCATCGCCGGGGACCCGGCGGAGCACTGCCCGCACACGTGCGGCGAGTTCCCGCGGACTGAAGGGTTTCGCCATGTAGTCATCGCCGCCGATTTCCAGGCCGACCACCCGGTCGATTTCGTCGGTGCGGGCCGTGAGGAAGATGATGGGAACGGCGGACGTCTTGCGGATGTCCTTGCACAAATCGAAACCGTTGCAGTCTGGCAGCCCCACGTCAAGCACGACCAGATGCGCTCCGCGTTCGTGATAGCGTTGCAGCGCCTCCTCACCGGTTGCGCACCAGTCGACCGCGAAACCTTCGGTTTCCAGGGCGTACCGGATGTTGTCGGCGATGGCCGGCTCGTCTTCGACGACGAGAATTCGTTGCACGTTTCAATCTCCCAGTGACGCGTATTGCGAAATACTGGCACGGTATGAATGCGTCCTGCAAACGGCCGAAATCCAAGCTTGCACCCACCTGCGCGGTCCACTATAGTCTGCGCAACGCTGGAAGGAGGAATCGTATGTCGCTGCAAGAAATCCTGTTGACAAACCTTGGTGAGTTCCTCGCTACCCTGAATCAGGTCTTCGGTATCGCCGCGCAGAATACGGTGGCGTGGACACAAAACTTCGGCGTCGCGCTGCTGGCCACGTACACCCAGACTGCGAGCATTCTGCTGGACGCCTTGGAGGCAGTCCTGCCGCCGTATTGATGAATGGCTTTGACCGGGAAAGGGTTGCATGATGGCTTCGGTGAGACTGGGCAGCGGCGAACACACCTATGAGCTTGTGGAGGGGTGGGGAACGCCGCCGTCGCACATTCAGTACGGCTATACCCATGGGGTCTGTGAGGACCGCGAAGGCCGCGTCTACATTCACAACCAGAGCGCGCATGCCATGGTGGTGTTCGACGCCGACGGGACCTTTTTTACGTCCTGGGGCGAGGAATACGCCAGCGGCGCGCACGGGCTGCAACTGAACGTAGAAGACGGCGTAGAGTACCTGTACCTCGCGCTGACAAGCCAGAACCGTTGCGTGAAAACGACGCTGTCCGGCGAGCGGGTTTGGGAAATCGGTTGCCCCATGGACTCCGGGGTCTACGAAAAGCCGGAGCAGTTCGTGCCCACCAACATCGCCACTGCACCAAACGGCGATTTCTACGTCGCCGACGGGTACGGTCTCAGTTACATTCACCAGTACAACGCCAAGGCGGAATACATCCGCACCTGGGGCGGGAAGGGCGAGGCGCCGGGCAAGATGAAGTGCCCCCACGGGATTCTTGTGGACACGCGTGGTGATACACCCGTGCTCGTCGTTGCGGACCGTGCGAACGTCCGGCTCCAGTACTTCGATTTGGACGGGAATCACCTTGGCTTTGTCACGGAAGAACTGCGGTTTCCGTGTCACTTCGATCAACGGGGCGACGACTTGCTGATTCCCGACCTGTACGGCCGCGTGACGATCTTCGACAAAGACAACAAACTTATCACCCATCTCGGCGACAACCCCGGTGTGGAGAAGGCGGAAGGTTACCCGAACCTGCCCCACAACCAGCGCATTCCGGGCAAGTTTATCTCGCCCCACGGGGCGATCTGGGACCGGACCGGCAACATCTACGTGGTGGAGTGGGTGAACGACGGCCGCGTGACGAAACTCCGGCGCGTTTAGATCTATGCAGCATCGGCCCGCAGATGTCCATCCTAGCGGCTTGATTGCCAAGTTGGGGTTGTTTACCGCCTGCATGATCATCATGGGAAACATGATCGGGTCGGGCATTTTCAAGAAGTCCGCGCCCATGGCGGCTGAACTGCAGTCACCCGGTTTATTGCTGGCGTGTTGGCTGATCGCAGGCATCATGACGCTGTTCGGCGCATTGACCAATGCCGAGATCGCGGGGATGATCGCCGAGCCCGGCGGCCAGTATCAGTACTTCAAGCGCATGTACGGCCGCGGGTTTGCCTTTCTGTTCGGCTGGTCATCATTTACAGTGATTCAAACCGCGTCCATCAGTTCCATCGCCTACGTGTTTGGCGAATCGGCCAACGCGTTGATCACGTTTCCGCGTCTGTCGCCGGAGTTGGAGGCATGGACCATCTTCGGACTTTTCTACCCCCTCGACAACCTTGGCGTAAAGGTCTTCACGATTTTTACCATCACGGCGCTGACTACGGCGAACTATTTTGGTGTCGTGTTTGGAGGCGTCATCGCGAGTATGACCACGGTGCTGAAGCTGGCCGGGATCGCGCTGATCATCCTGCTCGGATTGGTGTTGAGCAACGGATCGGCGGCCCATCTGCAACCGGTTCTCGAGAATCCGCAGGCCGAGTACGGCTCCTCGCTAGGGCTTTTCGGAGCCATGTTTGCCGCGTTCCTGGGCGCCTTCTGGGCCTACGACGGGTGGAACAACATCACGTCCCTGGGCGCGGAGGTCCGCAACGCCAAACGGAACATTCCCCTCGCCCTCGGCATCGGCACGCTCGGCGTCATCGGCGTCTATATGATCGTCAATGCGGCCTATCTCTACGTCATGCCGGTGGACGAGATGGCGGCTCTGGTGGAAACGAAGAACAGCATCGTCGCCGTGGAGGTCATGCGAAACGTCATGGGCGATCGCGGCGCGCAATTGATCGCGATCCTCATTCTGCTGTCCACCTTCGGGGCGACCAACTGTCAGCTCATGCCCCACTCCCGAGTCTATTTCGCCATGGCGCGCGATCACCTGTTCTTCAAGGCGGCAGCGACGTGTCATCCGGTGCACAAGACCCCTTCCGTCTCGTTGATCATCCAGGCGGTGTGGGCGTCGCTGCTGGTGATGAGCGGCACTTTCGATCAGTTGACGGACATGGTGATCTTCGCGTCGTTTATTTTTTACGGTGCCGGCGCATTTGGTGTGTTCGTGTTGCGCCGGAAGATGAAGGACGAGCCACGCCCTTACCGCGTGACTGGATACCCGGTCGTTCCGGCGGTGTTTGTGCTGTTCTGTC
>JAHDWY010000860.1 GCA_023384315.1 Candidatus Hydrogenedentota bacterium
AGGTCCGCGCCACCGGAGGATTCGGCCTTCGCGGGCATGAGCGTGGTCCAGTCGTTGTGAGCGTCGGCGATAGCAAGACGCGTCTCCGTTTCCCAGTCGCGTTGTGCCGCGGCCAACTCTTCCGTCGTCGTGTTCAAGGTCTGTTCGAGCGAGGCGATGGCCGTTTCCAGTTCCGCTTTTTCGGCGGCCTGTTCGTCCGTGGGCAAGGGCAGGTACGGGGCCCAATCGTCGCCTGCGCCGTAGACGCCCTTCTCTTCAATGTCGGCAAAGAACGCGGAGAACTGGTAGAACTCCTTCATCGAGAAAGGATCAAACTTGTGGTCGTGGCACTCCGCGCAGCCCATGGTCGTGCCGAGCCAGACGGAGGTTGTCGTGCGGATGCGGTCGGCGGCGTATTTGGCGAGATACTCCTTCGCCTGCGCGCCGCCCTCGGCGGTGAGCTGGTTCATGCGGTTGTAGCCGGATGCGATCAATTGCTCGCGCGTCGGGTCGGGCAACAAGTCGCCTGCGAATTGTTCGATGGTGAACTCGTCGAAGGGCTTGTTTTCGTTGAAGGAATTGATGACGTAGTCGCGGTAGGGCCACACGCTGCGGTGTTCGTCGCCGTGATAGCCGTTGGTGTCGGCGTAACGGACGAGATCGAGCCAGCGCATGGCCATGCGCTCGCCGTAGTGGGGCGACGCGAGAAGGCGGTCGACCAGTTTTTCGTACGCGTTGGGATCCGTATCGATCACGAAAGCGTCGACCTCATCGGGTGTCGGAGGGAGACCCGTCAGGTCGAAGCTCACGCGGCGAATCAGGGTAGCGCGGTCGGCTTCCGGCGAGGGTTGCAGTCCGTTGGCCTGGAGCCGGGCAAGGACGAACCGGTCGATGGGGTTGCTCGCCCAGTCGTCGCCCACCGCCGGCGGCTCCGGACACGTCACCGCGATATACGACCAATGCGGCTCGTACTCGGCGCCTTCGTCGATCCACGTGATGAGCTTCTGAATCTCCTCCGGCTTGAGTTCGTGCTCGGAATCCTTGGGGGGCATGGCGTCGATGGGGTCGTCCGTCGTGATCCGCTTCACCAATTCCGACGCCGCGCTGTTCCCGGGAACGATCGCTGCATGATCGCCCCGCGCTTCGAGGGCCGCCTCGCGGACATCCAGGCGCAAACCGGCCTTGCGGGCGTTCTTGTCGAATCCGTGGCATTCAAAGCAGTTGTTGGAGAGGATGGGACGGATGTGGCGGTTGAATTCGAGCGTTTTGGCGGGGGCGGCGGCAACTTTCGCGTCGTCGCTGGGCTGCTTGGGCTCTTCAGGCTTGGGTGCTTCTTCCGGTTTCGGTGCTTCTTCCGGTTTGGGCGCCTCCTCCGCCGGGGGCGACTCCTCCGCAGGAGCCGCCTCCTTCTTCAGTTTCGCTTCCGCGCCGGGATTGCACTTCAGGCAAACCTCGCCTTTGCCCGCCGCCTCGACACAACAGGGATGCTCGCAGGCTTTGCCTTCGGCACAGGCCTTGGCGCAGCAGCTTCCCTCGTCAAAGAGCGCAGTGAGATCCGTCTTGACCGAACCAGGATTGCACTTCTCGCAGACCTTACCCGCGGCGCTGGCTTCGACGCAGCAGGGATGATCGCAGAGCTTGCCTTCGCCGAAGGCCTTGGCGCAGCAGCTATCGGCGTCGTATTGTTTCGACAAGGCCAATTTCGCCTCCGCACCGGCGTTGCACTTGATGCAAACCTCGCCTTTACCGGCCGCTTCCACGCAACAGGGATGGTCGCAAGCCTTGCCTTCGGCCTTGGCCTTCGCGCAGCAGCTTTCCG
>JAHDWY010000861.1 GCA_023384315.1 Candidatus Hydrogenedentota bacterium
GCGCCCATATCGTCGATATGTGCCACAACCTCGTCGGCCCCATCGACTCCGTGTCGTCCATCATGCGGACCTTCGTCACGAAACGTCCCATCTCGGAGACCGCCGCCACTATCGCTGCAAAATCGGGCCACCAGAAACGCGGCAAGATGGGCAAGGTTGATGTGGACGATGCGGCCATCTTCATTGGCACGATCAAAGGGTCGCGCGCATTGGCGACGTTCGAAGCGACGCGCTTCGCCCCGGGCCGCCGCAATCACAACAGCATCGAGGTGAACGGCAGCAAGGGCAGCGTGCTCTGGAACCAGGAAGAGATGAACGTTTTCCACTACTACAACGCCGACGATCCCGGGCACGTCCAGGGCTTCCGCCGCATTCATGCGACCGACCCCGGCCACCCCTACACGGAAGCCTGGTGGCCCAGCGCCCACATCATCGGCTACGAACACCTCTTCACGCACGAGGTCTACGATTTCCTCACGCAACTGAACCGGAAGAAAGTCACATACCCCACGTTTGAAGACGGACTCGCATGCCAGCGCGTCCTGGCCGCCGTGGAAAAGTCCAATAAATCGCGCAAGTGGGAAAAGGTCTGAGAAGATAACCCTCGATGACGCGGGGATTGGACGTATGTGTTCCCCGTGTCCCCGTGGTCAAACTAAGGGAGGAGAGCCACAATGAAACTGGGTCTGTTAACGGTCATGTTCAGCGACAAGTCCTTGAAAGAGGTCTTGGATATCATTCGTCCCTTGCAGGTGCAGACCGTCGAACTCGGCGCCGGAAACTATCCCGGCGACGCGCACTGCAATTTGAAAGAGTTGCTCGCGTCGAAACCCAAGCGGGAAGAACTGAAGGCCATGCTCAAGGGCGAAGGCCTCGAGATCAGCGCCTTGAGCTGCCACGGTAACTGCCTGCATCCAAATCCCGCGATTGGGAAGAAGCACGCCGAAACGCAGAGCAACACCATCAAGCTCGCCGGACTGCTCGGCGTAAAGGTGGTCAACGACTTTTCGGGATGCCCCGGCTCGGACGAAAAGGCCACCCGGCCCAGTTGGGTGACCTGCCCCTGGCCGCCGGACTATCTCGAAGCGCTCGAGTGGCAATGGGAAAAGAAGGTGATCCCGTACTGGAAGAAGCAGGCCAAATTCGCCGAAGACAACGGTGTGAAGGTAGCGTTCGAGGCCCACCCCGGCTTTGTCGTGTACAACCCCGAGACCGTGTTGAAGCTGCGCAAAGCCTGCGGCAACAGCCTCGGCGCGAACTTCGATCCCAGCCACTTCTTCTGGCAGGGAATCGAGCCCGTCGAAGCCGTCCGAGCCCTGGGCAAGGCCATCTTCCACGTCCATGCCAAGGATTCGAAGGTGTACGAGGAGAACGCCCGCGTCAACGGCGTGCTCGACGTAAAACACTATGGCGACGAAATCAACCGCAGCTGGCTCTTCCGCACCTGCGGGTACGGTCACCCGCAGAGCTGGTGGAACGAATTCGTCTCCACCCTGCGCATGGTCGGCTACGACGGCGCCATCTCCATCGAACACGAAGACTCGCTCATGTCGCGCATGGAAGGCCTCACCAAGGCCGTCGCCATGCTGAAGCAGTCCATCATGTTCGAGAAGACCACGGCCATTACTTGGGCCTAATCCCGTAGAGTCTGAATCCGGGGCCATCGCGATCGCGCGGCGGCCCCGGAGTTTCTCCAGTTGTAACTGTTCAGCCGTTTGGCAGAAGAAATTCTTTACGCCAATCGGCTAAACAATTACCTGCATTTGATTGCCGATCCACAACCCCGAA
>JAHDWY010000862.1 GCA_023384315.1 Candidatus Hydrogenedentota bacterium
GGATTCAGAATGGGACGTGGATTCGAGACCGAAACGAAGAGTGCGCCGACTCCCAGCGACACCGTGAAGAATATTAGGCCGAGGAATTCTTCGTACCTGGGTCCGGCTGACGCGACCACGTAGAGCACCGTGAATGAGAAAGCTAGCAGATACTCAATCGCAGTCGTAATCGGATGTCGGAGTAACTTCATTTCTATTCCCCGTGGCACGAATCGTCAGGACAGATTTGCTCGTCAAGCCGTGCCCTGCATGGCGTTCACGAATTCTCGGCCTGACATGGGCGGCGGAAGAGGTCGCTTCTCTTGCTCGTACAACCGGATGTTTTCTTCGACGAGTTCACACAGCGTATCGAGTACAGTCCGGGCTCGGGACCGTGGCAGCCGCCGTAGAACAACTCAGGGCAGCTTCCTATAAAGCAGTGGTCCTCAT
Source organism: Candidatus Hydrogenedentota bacterium (assembly GCA_023384315.1). Classification (GTDB taxonomy): domain Bacteria; phylum Hydrogenedentota; class Hydrogenedentia; order Hydrogenedentales; family SLHB01; genus JAHDWY01. The sequence goes on from JAHDWY010000862.1 coordinate 430, forward strand.
CGGACCACTCGACGATCTTGACGTACCGGTTTCCCGCACCCACTTTCGCGCCTCCAGATACAACCCCGTTACGCCGACTCCTTTACGTCATCCGGATTCGCTTCGGCGTGCAGTTTCAGGCCGAGCGCACGAATCACTTTGAGAATCGTGTCGAAACTCGGTGTTCGTTCACCGGACAGCGCTTTATACAGGCTTTCGCGGGAAACACCGGCGTCGCGAGCCACTTGGGACATTCCTTTCGCTCGTGCGATATCGCCAAGCGCCTTCGCGACGAATGCAGCATCTCCATTGGCCTCTTCGAAGCTCGCTTCAAGATATGCTGCCATTTCTTCCGGAGTACGAAGATGCTCGGCCACGTCGTATCGTGTCGTGATTGTCTTTGCCATCGAACATTCCTATTCCAGGTTTCGCGCCAACTGCAACGCGGTCTTGATATCTCGACTCTGCGTACTCTTGTCGCCCCCGGCCAACAATATGATCAACTCTCGTTTGCGCCTTACGAAATACACCCGGTAACCGGGCCCATAATCAATCCGCAACTCAGAGACACCTTCGCCGATTGGCCGCACATCCCCAGGATTACCGGCCGCCAAGCGTTCAACCCTGACAAGTATTCGAGCGCGCGCACGGACGTCTCGCAATCCGTTTAGCCAGTCGGCGTAAACATCAGTTTTGCGGATTTCGGCCACTTTCTAATTGTAGCCCACAGGCTACAGGCTGTCAAGTTCACGCGAGGCACAAGACCGCGAACTGAGATGGCCCATCACAACGTGCAAATCTGGTCCTGCAGGTCCGTATAATGTCGTTCCTGCATATGCAACGCCTGATTCGGACGGAGAAGACCTCGTGCCGATTACTCGTTCAATTCTCATGCTTTCCCTATCCCTGAATCTCGTTGGCATCGCCCACGCCGTTACACCGATTCCCGATACGCCGTTCATTCAGGAGTATCACGAACCGTATCCGATCCAACCGGGGCAGGCGGGGGACGACGTGCGTGCGGTGGCAGTCGATCCGGCGGGCGTGGTCTGGGCGGCGACGGGCGGGGGGCTCTGGTCGTTGCGGGATGGCGGATGGTCGCGGCAGGATGGCGTCACGGAGGGGAGCACGTTCGATGTGTACGTCGGGCCGTCCGACGCCGGTTCCGCCGTATGGGTCGCGGGATGGGAGGGCTCCACTCGGTGTCTGATGGCACGGCGTCCAAACATGTGGAAGTGACAGGACCGATTTCCGTGGTGGGCCCGGGTCCGGAGGGCGTCGTCGCGCAAACGGGCATGGGCCAGACCCTTGCCTTTACCCTTCCCAGTCTGACGCGACTCGCCAAGGAAAAGCTGCGCCGCAACATGATGCTGGTGC
>JAHDWY010000863.1 GCA_023384315.1 Candidatus Hydrogenedentota bacterium
GATGTTGAAACAGTCCGGCCAATGCTCGAACCGCATCCTCTCCGGACACGACTCCCCGAACGCCAACGCGAACAGCGCCGCCGGGATCGCCCCGGTCGATACGCCCGATACGTAATCGATCTCGTCCAGCAGGTCGACTGTGACCTCGCCCTCCGGCCCATGCACCACGACCGGTCCTAAGTCCATCAACTCGCGCACGCAGGCCGCCCCAAACACTGTCCCCCGCGTACCGCCTCCCGAAAACGCCAGTCCCGCAACAAGATCGCCTTCAAAGGTCCCGGGATCGGGTGTATTCACGTAGGCGTGATACGGCGTGGGATACCGCTCGCGTTCCTCAGGCGACATCGCGTCCCAGCGAGACAGCGCCTCGTGAACGGCAGGGTCTTCGCGAGGCGGCAGCGGTTCATTACCCGGACGGTCGAATCGCAGCGCGGGCATCGCATAGTCCGTGTAACGGACCACTGCGCAGCCGCCAAGCAGTGGCGCGAGACAGACCGCAACCACGAACAACCAACCTCTCTTTGTTCGATGCGTCCCATAAATAGAATAGCGATATGCCACGTCGTTCACGATACGTCACTCCGTCCCAAACCGTCATCCTCGCCAAAGCCGGGACCCATCTTCAACAGGGAATGACGCACCCGCGTTCACGGCGCACGTGCGCAATCGCCTTCACTTCACACCCGAACCGTCATCCCCGCGCAGGCGGGGACCCATCTTCAAGTTGAACCAGCGTGCCAACTCTGAAATCCTCCTCCCGCACGCGTGACCGCGTTCACACATGGAGAAGCCAATACACATGGCTCCGGATGCAGAAACCTCGCCCATCGATCGCCCTGACGCGTTAACCCAAACCTACCTTGGGTTCGGCCCGCACGAAGTCCGCGTCATCGTCGAGTTCGAAATCCATGACCCCGCGCGCGAAAAGGAAATCCCTGTCAAGGCCTACTATCCTTTGGCGGAAGGCCCATTTCCCGTCATCATCTTCTCCCACGGCGCGGGCGACTCCAACGAAAGTTCGCCCCACCTCATGCGCCACTGGGCGAGTCAAGGTTACGTCGTGCTGCTGCCAACCCATTACTTCGGCGAACGGCCCCTCATCGAGCGCAGTCTCGGACGCCTCGCCCGTGAGCTGCTGCGCCCCGCTCGCCAAGGGCCATCCGCCTGGTTCGAACGCACCGGCGATTTGCGGACCGTGATCGATTCGCTCCCTACGCTCGGCAGCATCGCCCCCGCACTCGACAGAAAAATCGACCCCTCTCGCATAGGCGTGGGCGGCCACTCGTTCGGAGCATACACAACGATGCTGCTCGGCGGAGCTACATTGAAAGACAAGGACGGCTCGGTGCTCCGCTTCGACGATCCCCGGCCGAAATCCTTCATGATGATCTCCGGACCCGGCCACGATTCCTGGGGGCTGACGGAAAGCTCTTACGACGCCATGACGCGTCCGCTCATGGTGTTCGCGGGCTCCCACGATCCGCCGCCGACCTTCGCTTCCGATCCCATGTGGCGCGCCGAGGCCTACACGTGCGGACCCGCCGGCGACAAGTACCTCGCCTTCATCCGCGGCGCCAACCACATGTCTTACGTCGGCCCCATCTTTGACCTGCCCCTTCGCGATCCCGGCAAGCGCGGTCCCGTCGCGCAGGCCCTTCGCCGCAGCATGAGGTGGCTGGCGGCCTTTGCCCCCGGCCTGGATCAGGTGGGGATCTTCGACTACTCCCGCATCGCCAGCACCGCCTTTTGGGATGCTCACCTCAAGGAGGACCCGCG
>JAHDWY010000041.1 GCA_023384315.1 Candidatus Hydrogenedentota bacterium
GTACAACCATTGATGCGCCGGGGACAGCACGATGACCCGTCCGCCGGCCGTGAGAAGCGATGCGGCGTCACGCAATTCGGATGCATCGTCTTCAATATGCTCCAGCACATCGACGTAGATGACCGTATCAAACCACTGCGACGCGTCGATGCCTTGAATCGTCGATTCGCGAACCGTCACGCGCGATGCGAAGGCCGAGGCGGCAATGCGCTCACGGAGCCGCGCCGCCAACTTCGCATCGGGCTCCAGGCACACCCAGCTTTCAACGTTGGCATTGCACAGAAGAACCGTGTTGGCTCCGATGCCCGCGCCCACTTCCAGCACACGGGTGCCGAGGAAAGGCCGGACCTGCGCCATCCAATACGCCTTCCAATTCCGCGCCCGCGCGAAGTCGTCGAGTTCGCCGCCGGGATAATGAAACTCACTCATCGTGGGGATAACGCCGCGTCACGCGCGCCACGAAGTAGTGGTAGTCGCGAATCGGCAGGAAGCTCATGCGGTCACGGCCATGCAGGATAAAGACGATGGCCCCAAAGGAGAGCAACAGAAGTTGCGCCAACAGAACGCCAAGAATCCCGACGCCCACCATGGCCCATTGGGGCACGACCACCAAGGCGCTGGCTTGCAGCGCCAAGACCACGACGATCCCCGCGAAGAACAGCGCGAGCAGCGCGGCGCAAGCAAGCAAAAGGCGCACGCCGACCACGCCGCTGAAGACCGCGATGGAACTGAGCCCATGGGTGACCAGGGCGACGAAATTCATGGCGGAACGGCCCGCATACCGCACGCCCCGGCTGGTGGGTACGGACGTGTGCGGGATGTTCGCGTTGAACACGGCGGCTGCGTAATGGTTCCAGAGATCGGAAACCGCTACGAGTCGCGACAGGTGCTCTGCGGACAAGACGCTGAAATTGCCCACCCGCACCCGCGTGCTGGTCAGCGTCCACACGATGATCTTGTACAGCAGATAAAAGATCTTGAAGACGATACTCTCGGACCGCCGCGTCCGGTCGGCGAATACCACCTGCCGTCTATTCAGCTCACGAAATCGCGCCACGAGCCGCGGCACGTCCTCCGGCCGATCCTCGCCGTCCGAGTCCATGATGGCGACCGCGTCCAGCGGGACCTCTTCGTACGCGTACGTGAGCCCCACGCCGATCGCGCGCTGATGCCCAAGGTTGGTGCGGAGATGGACGATATCGACGGCGTCATACTGCCGGTACGTTTCGCGGGCGAAGGTCTCCGGCGCATCCACAGTAGACCCATCATCGACAATCAACACCCGCGCGCGAAGTTCATGCTCCGCCAGGACCTCGTCCAACTTCTGCAACAAAATCCCGCAGGCTTCCCAGTCCTGATACACCGGCGTCAACACCACCAGCCCGAACGCATCACCCGAAGTTCCTTCTGCTTCCCCTGTCGCCACTATGATCTCCTGAAAAGCTCTTGCCGACTCTCGCGAGGCGTATTCTAGGAAGACAAGGAGTGCGAAGTACAGATCGGAGGAACCGCAGCGGAATTGACCGCAAGACCACCGGATGCCACACTGTGGCGCCGGGAAGACGCAATCAACCAGGTATTCAGACCAAAACTGTGACAGACAAAGCCGAGCGAGATAGCGACGCGCGTCAAGCGACCGTATTCGTCCGCGTGTTGGACAAGGTCGCATCCATATTGGCGACGCTTGCAGCAGCCGTCGCGATTGGATACCTCTTGTGGTTCGCGGCAGGCATCGTAGGTAGCGGCATCACGGAGATTCGGGGCGAAGAGCCGCTGGTGATATCGGGCGTCATGAAGATTCTACTGGGTCTGCCCCTCTACACGGACCCTGAACAACCGCCTTTTGACCTGGTGCAATACACGCCCCTTTACCACTACCTCCTCGCGGGCGGATCATGGTTCGCGGGAATCGAACCGGGCCAGGCAAAGGCCATCACGAGTTCAGCCCGTCTCCTGTCGGTAAGCATCTCGACGATTCATCTCGTGATTCTCTTCTTGATCTTGCGCTATGCGTTTCAGGTACGCGGTGTCTCGGCGTTTGTGGCTGCGGCGGCGATCTGGACCATGCATGCACCATGGGAGTTCATGGCCCGTGGCGATGGATTAGCGTCTCTCTGTTTCACTCTGGCGATTGGCATCGCGTTTTATGCCCTTCGTCGACGTCACGTCGGGGTTCGGATCTATCTGTTCATTGCTTTCGCCTCTTTTCTCGGTTACGTGGCCTTCATGGCCAAACAGAACGGCGCGCAAATCTGCGTAGTGTTGCTCACGTATTTTCTCCTGCAACGGGAATGGCGGTGCTCAGTCGTCGTGATCGCAGCTGCCGTCATTCCCTTGGCGCTCACCGTCTGGTTCAGTCCCTTGTTGGTAGGCGAGCACTTCTTGGATCACGTCGTAGGCGGCCTCAATAATGGGATTCGGATACGCGGCGCGCTTGAGAAGGCTTATCTCCCTGTGTTTCTCGACCTGAACATGGCTGCGCTGACAGCCGTGGGGGCGTACCTGACCTGCTTGTGGTGGCCTGCCAAGAGCGATCCGTACCGGCGGTTCATTGCGGTCGCCCTTGCGGTCACATTCACGCTGGCAAGTTTGTCGTCACTCAAACTCGGAGCCGCCAGCCACTACTACAACGATTACATCAGCGTGCTCATTTTTGCCATTGCCTTTTGGCTGGGACCGATCGTCCGAGAACGCGTCGAATACGAACGGCCCATCCGATGGGCCATCGCCGTCTTCGCAGTTCTGTTTTTCGGGTGTTTCCTGTATTCGTTCCGAAATCAATATGAGAAACGGGATTGGACCCATTTCTCGAACTACGAACGCGTCGTTGTCCGCCTGAAAAAAGATCTGACCTCGCGTCCGGATGTCAGTTTCTTCACGATCGACCCCACGCTTGCGAACCACTTTCCCGGACGCGCCGTCATTCCGCAATATCCTTTGTCCGCCATCATGCACGCCCGGGGTGTGGTCGATTACCGTGAAGCCGAAGCCATGATGCAGAATGGGGCCGTCCGCTGGCTTTTTTTGGGCGACGGGCAGAACCCGGAACGCCAACTCGGCTTCGTTGGGATTGAGCCGGGGGCCTACACGCGCCAAGATGAATTGGACGGCTTCTCCATCTGGGTGTCCGCCGCGCAGGAATGAACGTATAACAGTCGCGACCGTATCAGCTTCGCTATCACGGGTGCGGTTTGGACGGTTTGTGTACGAACTCGGTTTAGCGGGTCGCGCTGACGCCGGTTGCTTTTGTACTTGCTCCGTGCTTTGATGAATCCGAATACGCGCTATTCGACCACGGAAGGAGCGCGCCAAATTTTCGTGCTCCGCACGGCGCAGCGATAACGAATTGAAATGGGGGAATCATGAGAACGATGCTGCTCACATCTCTTTTGGTAAGTTTGGGTGCCGCCGCTCAGGCTGACGCGCAAACCCTGCGCGTGCTGATCCTGTCCGGGCGCAACAACCATGACTGGCAAACGACCACGCCGTTCCTGAAAGCGATGTACGAGGCCAGCGGGCGGTTCTCAGCCGACGTGACCGACGATCCGGCGTCGCTGACCGCGGAGACTCTGGCGTCCTACGACGTGTTGGTGGACAATTGGAGCGCGTACCCCGACATGACGGGACGGCAGTGGGACGCGGCGGAGGAACCCATCCTCGACTTCGTGCGCGGCGGAAAGGGATTTGTCCTGTTGCACGCCGCGACCGCGTGTTTCTCGGACTGGCCGGAGTTCCAGCAGATGGCGGGTTGCACTTGGGGTGATGAATCGGGCCACGGGACCTTTCATCCGTTTCGGGTGTTCATCGACGATCCGGAACATCCCATCGCGCAGGGCATGCCGCAGTTCCTGACCGGCCCGGACGAGCTGTACCACAAGCTCACGCCGCACCCGTCCATGCACGTGGTCGCCTCGGCCTTTTCCGCGAAAGATCAAAAAGGCACGGGCGATTTCGAGCCCGTCGCGGTGACAACGCAATTCGGTGAAGGCCGTTGTTTCTACAACATTCTCGGCCACAACGTGGAAGCCATGAGCGGCGCGGGATTCCGGACGCTGATGCTGCGCGGCACGGAATGGGCCGCTACCGGCGCGGTGACGATTCCGGTTCCCGAAGACCTGCCCACACCGAAGGTCAATGGCGCGGTCGTGGTCGGCGGGCACAGCTTTGATGAAGCGGTGTTCCCGCAAATCTTCGACGCTCACGAGGGCGCGTCCTACGAGATCCTGGAACAAAAAGACGACAGCGAGATCTTCGACAACGTCGAAAACTTCCCGTACAACGTGGTCGTGCTCTACAACATGGGCCAGAAGATCACCGAAGCGCGCCAGGCGAACTTGCTCAAGCTGCTCGATCAAGGCGTGGGCCTCGTCGTGCTGCATCACGCCGTAGCGGCCTTCAATCAATGGCCGGAGTACGCCAACATCATCGGCGCAAAGTACTACCTCGAAGATACAGCGGACCACACGAAGTCGGTTTACCTTCACGACGTGGATTTCACGGTGAACGTCGCCGACCCCAATCATCCCGTCACGCGCGGCTTGCAGGAATTCGTCATCCACGACGAAACCTACAACAACTACGACATCTTCGACGACAACCGGGTCCTGCTGACCACGACCGAAACCTCCAGTGCGCCCAGTCTTTGCTGGGTGCGCCGCTACGGCAACGCCAACGTGTGCTTCATCCAACTCGGCCACGGTCCGGAAGCGTTTGCGAACCCTGACTACCAACGCCTCGTCGCCCAAGCCGCCACCTGGGCCGCGAAGCAGAAGTAGGCAACACAGGAGCGCGGGCTTTCCAACCCGCGAACTCCGATGCCCTCAGGTTGGGGGGTGGCGCCGCCACGAATAGGATCGACCATGGCGGGGCCAACCGAATGCGGGAATGCCGTTGGAACTTTCAGTCAGTGGTTTATGGCCTGTTGGAAAACCCGCCCTCCACGACTTGGGTTTACTCTCCCGGCCAGTTGTAACGGAGGAGTTCGGCGCGGTGGCCGAAATAGATCCCGCGCTCGTCCATGGCGAAGCCGCAATGGATGCCGTCCGGATACTCGGCGAGCGCGGTGACTTCATACGTCGCCGGGTCGATACGAAACACCTGGTTCGACGACAGGCCGTAAAGCTGCCCGTCGCTTCCCTGGGCCAGGCTGCAGTCCAATACGGACCCCACGCCGAGTTTGGACCGATGCACGAAAGCGCGGCGGTCGATGTCGTACACCAACAAATCGTCGCCATTGGACACTCCGATGATGCGTCGATCGATGCGCAGCAGTGTTCGGATTGCGGGCGAACCAGGATAAGGCGCCTCTTCAACGGCCAGGCGTTTCATCTTCGTGTCGAAGGCAAAGAACTTCGCCTCCGTTTCGACGGGTTCCGTGCCGCCGCCGCCTTGGACGCTGGACCCGCCGAACACGAGTTGCGTCTCGGGATCATAGGCGAGACTCACGATGGACTGGTTGCGAATCAGGTTGTGGTAGTTCTCGACAAGCCGGTCCTGCACCGGGTCCCAAACGCCGAGCGAGCCGCCGAGTCTTCCGTACTCCGGATAGCTGCCGATGTAGAGATGCTCATTCGGGCCGTGAATCATCGCGCGAGGCCGCAGGTGGCCCGGGCCGAGCGGGCCGAGACCACGTGGGTTGTTCGTCGCTTCGCGCCCATAGTTCCACGGTTGGGCCGGGTCCCACTTCGACAGAAACGCGCCGGGATACGCGCATACGTACAGCGTGCCGTGATGATCGAGCATGGAATAGATCTCGCCGCTCGTTTCGGTCGGATTGCCGGGATTCTCCAGCGCGCCCGTCGCCGGGTCGTACCAGAACAATTCGTTGGGCATGGCGGTGCCGCCATAGATGCGGCCCAGGGGACCATTGGCGACCATAAAGATCCCTGACCCCGCGCCGGCATACTCGAAGGTGCGCGCCTCGACCGTCCCGTCGGAATGGACCAGATCGAAGGTGCCGTCGATGGTCGGGTTATTCACCCGCCTCCCATCGCGCAAGGTGAGATGATCGACTGCAGCAGGAGGGTTCGCGACCTCTTCGACCGAGCGGTCGTCGTTCACACGCAGTGTCACGGATACGGGGCGTTTGATCTCGCCGTTCTCGGGGTCGCCGTTCAACACCTCCATGCGCGTCGCGGAGATGTACGCGTTCCCATCGATCCCCTGCCACACCGACGCCACGGTCTGCGCGGGATCGTTGCGGTATTCATCGGGAAGCACGGCCTGATGTTCGCCGGTCGCGGGATCGTACAAAACCGCATTCGCGCGTCCATAGCCGACACCGATCAGGATTGTTCCACCGGGTCCTGAACAGATGCTCCGCGAGTACATCTGCGAATCGTCCATGATGCCAAAGTCTTGCATCTCGCCGGTCGCGGGATCGAACGAAATCAGCTTCGCGGTGGGATAGGTGCAGCCGTAGATGAGTCCATCTTCGCCGTTGGCAAACATCCAGAGATAGGTCTCCGTCTCCGACGGGCGCCCGACAACCTGGATTTCCTTCTCCGGTTGTCTGGGATCGAACACAAGGATCTGTCCACTGTCGCCGGGGTCGGGTCCTTCGTGGGTGCCGAGATAGATCTTATTGTCCGGCCCCACAATGAAACCCCAGGCCCCAGTGCCTACCGATGACTGGAACTGTTGCGACTCGCCGGTATCCGGATCGACCGCCACGAGAAACAATTTTCCTCCGTCCTGGCGAAAATTGAAGTAGATGCGCTCGGAGTCCTCCGTGGGTCCGGGTCCAACGAGAACGCCCATGAGACCGCCTTTGCTGACGGGTACACCCAGGGACTCGAACTGCGCCGCGTCTTGGGCAATCGCGACGGTAGCCCCAATCAGCAGAGAGGTGAGAATCGCTCGCATACGGTGTGTGACTCCGGAAGGGGCCGGTTACTTCTCCATGAAGTAGCGGTGTCCCGCCACTTCGATACCGACGCCGTGAAGTTCCACGGCGATCAGCCGGGCATTGGAGTTCTTGATGTACTCGCCCAGATACACCTTCTCAAAGTTGATCAAGGCGGACGGGCGCGGCTGGCGTTTCGTGGGTAGCCCTACGATATTAATCTTCATGCGCGGCAAACCCAGTCGAACCCGTTCGGACTCCGAGAGCACCGGCAGTGTGTCGAGGTCGATGTCGCCGATGGGCGCATCGGAATAGTCCGGCGGTGGCATGGTTGCCACGGGAGGCTGCGGCGTATATGCGGCCGGAGGCTCGGCAACCGATGGCGCGGGTTCCGAAGGCGCGACAGGCTCCGGCACCACTTCCTCCATGACGGGAAACGCTTGCGGGGCCGGATCGGGCTCGACCCAGACAATGGGTTCCTCGGGCCCGGCCACTTCCATGGGACCCACTGCGACTACTTCGTCTACAGGATCCGCGGCCATCGCAGGTTCGGTAAGAATCGGGTCCGCCGTAACGGGCTGTAACGGCACAGGCGCCGGCATCATGGTCGGCACGGCTTCCACGGGCATGGGCTGGAAGGGGGCGGTCGCTACAGGAGGACTGGCAATCGGTGCGGCTTCCGCAACCTGCAGTCCGGACGCCGTTGTGGGTGCAGGAGCGGTCGTTGCCGCCACCGGAGTACTGCCCATCGCCCGCATCACGGCTAGCGCCGCCACTACCGACACCGTCACCAGCACGGTGGCAAGTCCTAGTCCCACGAGAATGAGGAGCGTCGAATTAATGCGGATAACTTCGTCGTCTTCCCGGCTGCGGCGACGACGGGTCAGGTCCCGCTCAGCCGCGACCGCCTCGATCTGTGCGCGCTCGGCCGCGTCCTTATTCTCGGACTTTTCGCTTTCGAGTTTCTTGAGCGCGTCGAGGATCGAACTCATGGGGCCTGATTCCCCCCGCTTCCGCTCGCCGCGCGGGGAACCAGAGGCATGCCACTCAGCGCAGGGGGCGCACTGCTGCTGGGCGGCGCGGCCGGAGCCTCCTCGGTACTTCCTTCTGCAACGGAATCGCTCTCAGGAGCGGCGGGTTCCGCAGGTTCTTCCTCCGCATCCGATTCTTCCGCCGGGGAATCCTCCGGCGGCGAGGCCGTACCCGGCGCGTCCAACTCTTCCGCCAACACAGGACTCGTGCCACTCGCGCTCGCAAAGGGATCGACAGGTCCTTCCGGCAGCGGAGGAGGCGGCGGCAAGGCTTCAGTACCCGGTTCCGCAGGAGCTTCCGACTCGGGAACAACTGTATTCGGCGCTTCGGCTACGGCGGTCGGCTCGTCGGGAGCCTCTTCCGCTTTCGGTTCCGCGGGAGGCGCTTCCGGCGCTGGGGCTTCCTCTGATTTCTCTTCCGGCTTCGGCTCCACTGGCGCTTCGGGTTTCGGCGAATCCACCTTCTTGGCCACATTGGTGGGCGGATCCGGCTTCGGTTCCGGTTTGGATTCAGGTTTCGGCTCGGGCTTCTCCTCCCAATCCGCGCGAAGATTCAGTGGCGGCAAGGGGCGCAACGCAGGTGTGGAAAACCCGGGCAGCCAACTGTAAAGCACCATGCGGGTGCGGCTGCCGAGAATGCCATCGACCTCGAGCCCGGTGTCCTTCTGAACCGCGGACACCGCCGACCGCGTGGCGCTGTCGTACACGCCGTTCGGTTTCTCCTTGTAGCGTCCGAGCGCGCGCAACTGCGATTGCAGGATGCGGACTTCCTCGCCGGTCATCTCCGGCCGTAGGATGGGCGCTTCGGGATTGGGATCTTTCCAGAAAAGAAGCGCCTCGCCCTGGTAACATTCCGCAAGCACATTCTTGGGAATTAACGTCGTGTCGGACTTGCTCGTCGTGAGCCGCAGCTCGTCAAACTCCACACCGGTCACGGCGGACCAAACGGACTGATTCTTTCCGTGCAACCGAACCAGCACCGGCAGATTGATTGCCTCGATCTGATCCGGCGTCAACTCCATCGCTTCACACAGAAGCCGGCTGTTCGCTGCAAAAGTCTGAATGCTCTCCACCGAATCGTCGGCCGGCAGATCCGTAAGCAGCCCGTGGTTCCATGCCCGAAGCATGGCGATGGCGGAGCCTTCCCGGCACTCGTCCGGATTCAACCGATCGATAAGCCCCGCAAACGTGGGGTCGAAGGTACCATCCGAGGCGGGCGTCTCCACCTGAACCGGCCGCTCCACGGCGGGTGTCAAGGCGAGGTCGCGTACCCGCGCTTCCGCGGTCGACGTCGTAGCCGTAACAGGATTCACGCCGTCGAACAACGCGCGCAACGCCGAACTCGACGAATCGTTCCAGTAATCCAACCCATACTTGCCCGCTACCAGAATCAGCGCCACGACAGCGAGCATCGTGGGACCCGGGATCAAGCGCCGCAGCCCTGAGGCCTTGGGTTCCTTCTTCTTCTTGACCTTTTCGCCCCGGATTTCTTTCCACGCCTGCTTGGCAATGGCGGTCGTGATTTCCCGCGTCTCCTTCGTGTAACCGATGAGAAGCGCGCGGTCGCAAATGGCGTTAATGACGCGCGGCGTGCCGCCGGAATGCTTGTAAATCACCTTCACCGCGCCAGGCGTAAAGTTGATGCGGCGGCGTCCGCCCGCGACCCGAAGCCGGTAGGCGATGTACTGCAGCGTCTCGTCCCGTTCGAGAGGATGAAGGTGGTACCGCGCCGTGATCCGCTGGTTGAGCTGGCGTAACTCGTCCAACGACAAATGTTGCATCAACTCCGGTTGGCCGATAAGCACGATCTGGAGGAGCTTCGTCGTTTCGGTCTCGAGATTCGACAGGAGCCGGATCTGTTCCAAAACGCCGGGCGTGAGGTTCTGCGCCTCATCGATCACCAGCACGCAGTTCTTGCCCTTGGCGTTCCGGTCCAGGAGATACGCGTTGAGTTCGTCGATCAGCTCCCGGACGGTCCCGGCTTTGGAGTCTATCCCGAAGTCCTCGTTGATCTTACGCAGGAGCTCCTCGGGCGAAAGGTAAGGATTGAAGATGAACGCGACTTCCGTGTTCTCGTCCAGTTCGTTCAGGAGCGTCCGGCAAATGGTCGTCTTGCCGGTACCGATCTCCCCCGTCACCATCACGAACCCGCTCCGGTTCTTGATGCCGAAAAGCAGGTGGGCGAAGGCCTCCTTGTGCTTCTCGCTGAGGTAGAGGAATTTGGGGTCCGGGGTCAGATTGAAGGGTTTTTCCCGCAGACCGTAAAAGGCTTCGTACATGCTTCCCTCGCCGGGCAGGCACAGGTGCGCCCCGCTCCTAATCCGTGACTAGCAAGGATAACAGGTGCCGATGGGGCTGTCAATCAATAACCCGGCGGCGATGACGCCCAAATCGGATTGACGCTGGCGCAATGCGCTATACTGGACTTCTACGCGGCATGCCGGGGGAGGCGTGCCGCCGGGGCGTTTCGATTTTTGGGGGTACGCGGGATGATCGTTCATGGTGCTACTTCGAAGTGCGTTCAGATTCTGGGAGCCGTCGCTTTGATGGCCGGGTGCGCGGTATCGGCTGCTGCAGAAGACATCGCTATCGTGCGCGATCAATTCGCCGCGCCTCCGGCGGACTACAGCACGGGGCCCTTGTGGGTGTGGAACGACTGGATGACGGAAAGCGAGATCCGGCAGACCCTGCAAGACCTCGCGTCGCAACATGTCATGCAGGCCTTCGTCCATCCGCGGCCAGGGCTCATGACGCCGTATCTCTCCGACCGCTGGTTTGAGATGTGGGCCGTCACGCTCGACGAGGCCGGGAAGCTCGGCATGAATATCTGGATCTACGACGAGAACTCCTACCCCTCCGGGTTCGCCGGTGGATTCGTGCCGGAGTTGCTGCCGGAATCGAAGGGACAGGGACTCGTCTTTGAGGAAGTCGCCGCGGTACCTCAACCCCTGCCGGAAGACGTGCTCGCCGTGTATACGGTCGCGGACGGCAACTTCACGAAGGCCGACGCGTCTTCCCCCTTGCCCGCGGGAAACTACATCCTGGCCAAGCGCGCGTGGGCGCAGCCTTCGCCATGGTTCGGCGGCAAGACCTACGTCGATCTCCTGCGTCCCGGCGTGACGGAGAAGTTTCTCGAAGTCACGATGGACGCGTACAAGGACGCCTTCGGCGACGAATTCGGCAAGCGCGTCCCCGGCGCGTTCACCGACGAGCCCCATCTCGTGCCCGGCGGCGACTATCACTGGACGCCCGACCTACCGGAGGTGTTTCAGAAGCGCTGGGGCTACGACCTCATGGAACACCTCGCGTCACTCCAGTACGACCTCGGCGACTGGAAGAAGGTGCGCCACGATTACTACAGCACGCTGAACGAACTTTTCGTCGAACGATGGGCGAAACCCTACTACGCGTATTGCGAGCAGAATGGTCTCGAATTCACCGGCCACTACTGGGAACACGAATGGCCGCGGCTCACGCGCGTGCCCGACAACATGACCATGGCCGCGTGGCAACAGGCCCCGGGCATCGACATCCTCTTCAACCAGTACGCGGAAGGCGTGCACGCCCAGGTCGGCAACGTGCGCGCGGTGGTGGAACTCGCGAGCGTGGCGAACCAGCTTGGCCGGTCGCGGCGGCTTTGCGAAGCCTATGGCGGCGGCGGTTGGGATCTGCGTTTCGACGACATGAAACGCATCGGCGACTGGATGAGCGCGCTGGGCGTGTCCTTCATCAATCAGCATCTCACCCATTCGACCTTGCGCGGCGCTCGGAAAGGCGATTACCCGCAGTCCTTTTCCTATCACGCACCGTGGTGGGGCTCGTATCACGTGTTGGCGGACTACTTCGCGCGGCTCGGTCTCGCGGTATCCCACGGCCAGCAGATCAACGACGTGCTCGTCCTCGAACCGACAACCACGGCATGGATGTATCAGGGCCCCGGACGTGAACACAACGAACAGTTGGGCGAAGCCTTTCAGTCATTCGTGACGCAGTTGGCGAAAGACAACGTCGAATTCGATATCGGGTGCGAATACATCATGTCGCAATGGGGACGGGTGGAGAATGGAAAGTTGGTCGTCGGCCAACGCGACTACTCCATCTTCGTCGTGCCGCGCGGCACGGAGAGTCTCGACGATGCGACGGTCCGCTTGCTAGACGAATTCGTCAAGGCCGGCGGCACCGTACTGGACTTCGGCGACGTGCCGCCCGCGATGGTCGACGGCCGCGCGTCGGACCGCGTACTCGCGCTGGCCACGCACGAGGGATGGAAGAAAACGGAAGGTAGCGTGCTGCAAACGCGGCAGCAGTCCGAAGGGCCGTTCAGCATCACGTTGACGGGAGATGGACGCGGTATCGTCTATCACATGCGCCGTAGCTTTGCCGACGGCGATCTCGTATTCATCGTAAACACCAGCGATGCCGCGCAAGCGACGGCCGTGTTGCGTTCCAACATGAACGGCGTCGAACGCTGGGATCTGGAATCCGGCGAGACGGGAATCGCCTATCCCTTCGAAGCGCTGGAGAGCGGCGGCGTGCGCGCCTCGATTGAGTTGCCGGCCTGCGGAAGTTTGCTGTTGTACTTGCCGAAGGATGCCGGCGTTGCCACGCCCGCACCCGCGGACGCGCCGCAGTGGGCCGCCATTCCCGCGGCAGGCGCCATGGCCGTGAAGCGGACTTCGCCGAATGTATTGACCCTCGACTACGTCGATGTGCGCGTCGGCGACGAAGCCCGCGAAGCCCAGTATTACTACGCGGCGGCGGAGTTCGTGTTTCAGAAGCACGGTCTCGAACGGAACCCCTGGGACCATGCCGTGCAGTTCAACGATGAGTTGATCACCACGACCTTCCCCGAAGGTGGCGGATTCGAAGCGACCTATCGCTTCACCATCGACGGCGATGTGCCATCGCCGCTCTACGCCGTGGTCGAACGCACGGACCTCTATACGATCACCTGCAACGAAAAATCCGTGACGCCGTTGCCGGGCGAATGGTGGCTGGACCGCGCCTTCGGCGTGGTCGACATCACGGACTGCGCCGTCACCGGCGACAACACGCTCACCGTCCGCGCCGACGCGTTCAGCATGTATCACGAACTGGAACGGGCCTACCTGCTCGGCGACTTCAGTCTGCTGTCCACCGATTCGGGTTTCCATATTGTCGGCCCGCGCGATCTGGAAGCGGGACCCTGGGACCGGCAAGGCTGCCCCCTCTATTGCGCGGGCGTTGCATACACGCAAACCTTCACCGTCGACGCAACGTCGGGTTCGTACCAGGTGAAACTCCCCGCGTGGCTCGGCAGCGTGGCCAAGGTGCGCGTGAACGGCGAGGACGCCGGGATCATCTACCGCCGCCCCTCGACGCGCGACGTGTCCAGCCTAATCCGTCCCGGCGAAAATACCGTCGAAATCGAAGTCATCGGCACACCCAAGAACACGCTCGGACCGCACCACGGCAATCCGCCCCTCGGCATCGCCTCGCCAGGCATGTTCCGAAACGGCCCCATCCCCGGCCCACCCCCCGGTGCCGAGTACAGCACCATAGGCTACGGCCTCTTCGCGCCATTCGAGCTGCAACAGGCGGGATAGAGAAAGTCGCGGCATCACGGAGCGCGGGATTTCCAACCCGCGACGCCATGGATCGATTGGTCAGAAAGCCATCGCAACGACAGTACCGCCCGACATGATCCCCGTGCGGTAACAACGCGCTTCCACTGAACCGCGATCGTTGGCGAAGAAGCGGGTTGGAAAACCCGCTCTCCTGGGCGCAC
>JAHDWY010000042.1:0-10829 GCA_023384315.1 Candidatus Hydrogenedentota bacterium
TTGAGATTAGCTGGTAGCCAGACGCTCCATCGTCCCTCTTCATCGGTGGCGGCATACGCCTGTTCCACGAAGCCTTCCCGCAGGTGGTACATAACTTCCACGGCCGCTCCTACGACGGGCTGCCCTGATGGATCCCGGACGAATCCGCCGTATTGGTCGGTCTTCGGACGTCCCATCAGCTCGGAGATCCGATCCGCGTGTCTGCCTTCGAGTTTCTGGTTCTGGAGAATGTTCTGCTTAGTCGCTTCCGAGATCGTCAGCGTCGGGAGTGCCAGACTTCGCGGTGGCTCCATCAGTACAGTTGTTGACCAATCACCCGCCGGTTCGTCTCCAGGAGGTACGACCCGGGCTTCGAGCACGAGACCTCCCCTAACGGGAAGATCGCGGGTTTCATAATGGCCATTCATGTCCGCCGGATAGCGGCCAAGCTCAAAGGCCTCGCCTCCGGCGGTTGTTGCGCGGACTTCGACGTGGGCCAGCGGCACGCCTTTGCCCTCTGGATCGACCACGCGGCCGTAGAAGTGCGAGACGCCGTATTCGAGGACGACACGAAACGGTGTCTCCTGCGGCGTTTCGGGCACTGTGAACAAGGCGGCTCGATTGAATACGTGCGAATAGGCCACCCACTTCGTTCCCGCAGCGTCCTCCGGTAACGTGAATCGCCCGCCCACGTCGGAGATTGGACCTTCCCAAAGGTCTTCCGGGAAGTTTCGCAGAAATTGGATGTCCGGACGTGGGTAACCGTCTGCGCTTACGACGACACCGTGAATTCCTGGAGAAGTCGCCGTGGTTTCTTCTGCCGCGCTAGCTTGGGGCACTTGCGCCAATTGCGCGGGAGGCGCCGGATCTTCGACAGCCGTCGCGACGCTTGAATCGGCCAAGATCCTGTTGGACGCTACATACCATGCACCGACGCCTAATGCCGTCGACGCAACGGCGACGGCGACCGCGGCTTTCACCGTCAACCATCCCATGAGGCCGCTTCCGGCCGCCGCGCCCGCGTTCACGCCGGTGCCGGCCAAGGCGAGTTTGGCGAGCGCAGCAACTGTCGCGGGAGGCGCGGCTTCCGCGGCATGCGCGCCCAACATCGCGCCGAGCGCGGCGCTGGGCACGATCACTCCCCGTTCCTTGAGCGTCGTTCGAATCGCTTCAACGCCACGATGGATGCGGCGCGTCACGCCGGACCGGGTCATGCGCAACGTGGTCGCCACGTCTTCGTGCGTTCGCCCTTCGAGGAAGTGATAGATGATGGGCAGGCGCAATTCCTCGGGAAGCGCCGCAACGGCTTCGTCAACGTGTTCCTGGAGATCGGGCCAACTGACCTCCTGGGGCGGACGCGCTGCCGCGAAGACTTCTTCACGTTGGCGGCGACGATTCGACGCGCGCATGCGATCGAGACAGGCGTTCGTGGCGACGCGGTGCAGCCAGCCGCCGATGGCCTGATCGTGGCGCAGTTCGGTTTGGCTCAGTTTGACAAAACATTCCTGGACTACATCTTCGGCTTCGGTGTCGCCAAGAAGCCTGCGACAGGTGCCATAGACCATGCCAACATGGCGTTGTACCAGTTCGGCGAAGGCCTCCGCGTCGGATCGGCGGCGCCATCGGTGCATCAACGCTGCGTCGGATCGTGACATCGTGCGTCATCCCCTTGTGTCGGCTGTCTCAACAACTACTCTACCCGGTTAACGACGCCGAATGGGATTTGGTGAGTGGGAAGAACTGAGGGACATCAGGGACCACAAGGACATCAGGGACGCCGCGCCAAAGATACCCAAGACTGCGGGGACACCATGTCTCTGCTGTCCCTTCGGGCTCTTGGTCTGCGGCGCGTGTCCACCCCGCAAAACAACGGCGGAGCGCCTCGTCGTGAAGCGCCCCGCCTGAATATCGATGCTGTGGTGTTGTCTCTTGTCTATGCGCCGCCGGCCGGTTCGCCTTCTTTCGGAAGCGCGGCGACCTTCGCGGCGTCTCCGGTGACCGGTGCTGTCGAAACCTCTGCGACCTGAGAACCGGACGCCACGTCCCAAACAGCAACGCGGCCGGTCCAACTGCCCGCGAGCACGAGGGAACCCTCAGCGCCGAAGCAGGCCTGGTATCCCCAATCCTGCAACTGCTCGTACTTGGCGAGTTCTTTGCCCGCCGAATCCCAGCGCTTCGTCAGTTTGTCGACCCCCGTCGTGACCAGCTCATTGGCGGCATTGAAGTCCACGCTGAGCACGCCGCCTCCGTGGGCATTAATCGAGCGCTCTTGTTTGTACTTCCACGTGTCCCAGAGGCGGACTGTGCCGTCGTCGCTGGCGGATGCAAGGAGGACGGAATCGGCGCTGTACGACAAATCGTTTACGGCGCCGTTATGCCCGCGCAACGCTTCTACCGCGCGACCGTTGGCCGCCTGCCACAATAGCAGCCCGCCGCTGCGGTCCGCCGATGCGAGCAATTCACCGTCCGGGCTGAATTTCACGGAGTAGATCCAGTCCGTGTGATCCGTCATGCGATACAAGAGCGAGCCGTCTTCAACGGAATAGACTTTCACTACTTTGCTGGGCCCACCAAGAGCGAGCATGCGATGGTCGGGACTGATGTCCACGGCCATGATGGAATCGTACTCTTCGCCGTAGGTGCCGACGCGCTCGCCCGAGCGCACATTCCACACCGCAACGCGGCCGGAATCGCCTTCGATGCCGCCGCCGGCGACCAACACTTCGCCGTTGACACTGAAGGTCATGGAATAGACTTCGCCTTCGGGGAATGGCAACGCGCCGAGCAGCGTGTACGACGTCAAATCATACAGAAGAATTTGCCGGTACCCGGCCACGGCCGCCAACGGCGAGCGCGGATTGGTCGCCACGGCGCGCGCTACCACGGCCTTCGCCAGTTCGGGAGCGGGCGCGGGCAACTGGACCTCCGGCATGGGCGGCGGACCGTCGACAATTTCGGCCGCAACGAAAACCGCCATGTCCTTCTCTTCTTTCTTGGGCTCCTTCTTCATGGCGACCTTGGCGTTCGCATCGGCGGGTGCGCCAAGGTTGATCCACTGCTCGATGAGCGCCAATTGCTCTGCCGTCAAGGGATCGCCGGATGGCGGCATCTTGGGCTCTTCCGCGCCGCTGATTAGGCGGTAGAGACGGCTGTCCCCGGCTTGTCCGGCCGTCACAACGGCGCCGGAACTACCGCCTTCCATGAGGTTGATATACGTGTCCAAGGCAAGCCCGCTGCGGCGCGTGTCGAGATTGTGACACTTGGCGCAGCGTTGCTTGAATATGGGCAGGATGTGATCCTGGTAGTTGACCGCGGGCGCTGCAGCTTCTTCCTTCTTCATTTCCATGGCCGGCGCGGCCTCGGGCGCGGGCGCAGGAGCCTCCGCCTTCGCCATGGCCGTCTCGCCGCCGCCGAAGACCTTGCTGAGCGCGGCCGTCGCGGCTTTGAGCTGTTCCAGTTGCGTGCCGATACCGGCCGCCTTCTTCTCCAGCTCGTCGGCCTGCTGTTTGAGACCATTCGCTTCGGCTGTCAAGGCGTCGGACTGCTTCTGGTACTCGTCCATCCGCGCCTTCACGACCGCGGGGTCGAGCGTGACCAACTGGTCGATGACCGCGTCCACAGCTTCAGGCGCGGGCGGATCGGATTGTACGGGGACGGTACCGATGCCGAAGACCAGCGCGAAGATGAGCGCGGAACTGCATAGACGATGCAGAACTCGGTACAGCGACAATCTTTGCTGGCGCATTCGGTGATTGCGTTGCATACCAATCATTGCTTCAGGCTTCCTTACAGTTGCAGTTACTCGGCGGGAGCGGACTCGGCCGGTTTCTCGGGCGCGGTCTGTTCGGCCGGCGCTTCCGCGGGAGGCGCTTCAGCAGGTTGTTCGGCGGGTGGCGCCGCGGCGGCGGCCATGGCGCCCGTGAACGCTTGCATCGCGGCCATGCGCGCTTTCAGCGCATTCGCCTGCGCTTCGATCTGGTTAGCCTTCTCGCGAAGTTGCTGGGCTTCGGCCGTAAGCTGGCCCATCTGCTCCTGCAACGCGGTCACGCGCGCGCTCAGCGCTTCGGGACCGAGTTTGGCCAATTCCTCAAGCACCTTATCCGCTTGTGCGGCGGGATCGGGCGCTGGCTCGGCAGGTGCGGCCTCGGCCGGAGGAGCCTCGGCGGGCGGTGCTTCGGCCGGTGGCGCGGCTGGTGCAGCTTCTTCCGCGATTGCAGAAAATCCCATCGCCGTGAATGAACCCGCAATCAAGGCAAGCGCGAGGAATGCGCGAAAGGGTCGATTCTCACTCATGAACTCAAACCTCCTACCCTGGGTTGTCACCGCCGGCGTCGCTCGCGCGGCCGCTAGTGATTGAAAATAAACTCTTTTGAATTCAATACGCTCCAGAATGTGTCCTCCAGAGCAATCCGTTTGTCTTCCGCAGATGCGATATAGGTTTCGACTTGCTGCTTCTCCACATCCGTGGGCGGTCTCGAATAGGCGGCCAGCCAAAGCTGATGGATTGCATCGGCCGGGGCCGTCTCGCTCGCCACCAGTTGCTCCAACCGGCCTTCCTTGGCCTTAAGAGCGGACTGCACGGTGTCGCCGTTCACGAGATGAAGCACTTGTGCCAACGTGGGCTCGGCGCGGCGTTCGCACGCGCAGACCGTGTCGCGCGCCGGGCGGCCAAACAGGGTCAAGAAGTAATTGCCCGACGGGCCATCGGCCACTTCCACCGCACGGGCGCCAATAGGCAGGCTCGGGAACTTCACCTTGCTCATGGTGACCTTGCTGATCGCGTCCAGCAGGATTTCCGCCGGCAACCGCCGGACCAGTGCGCGGGAGAAGTTGCGCTCGTCTTTGATCGACGGATCGCGGGGCTGTGTGCTCATCTGGTAGGTGTATGACGTGCAGATGTCCCGTACCAGCCGCCGAAGATCGTACTCGTATTCCTGGAGCTTATCGGCGAGTTTCTCCTGCAACTCCGGATGGCTCGGCGGATTGGTGACACGGACGTCGTCAGGCGGATCGGTTATCCCTCTGCCAAAGAATTGGTCCCAGACCCGGTTCGCCACGCACTCGGCAAACCATGGGTTGTCGGGCGCCGTGATCCATTCCGCGAGCGCTGCACGACGATCGCGATTGCTGACATCGGGATACTCCCCGCCGAGGAACTTCGGCTTGGCGACGGAGTTGTCTTTGATGTTGTTCACGTCCCCGGAACGCTTGTCGAAAATGATCTTCTCCCTCGGATCGGTCGATCCTTTCTGGCCCACTTGGGCAAAGAAAGCGGAGAAGGAGTAATAGTCGTCCATCGTCCACCGCTCGAAGGGGTGGTTGTGGCACTGCGCGCACTGGAGCTGAATGCCCAGAAACACCTGCGCCACGTTCTCGGCCATTTTTGTGGGATTCGGCTCCGCCACGTAAAAGTTCGTCGCGGGCGAAGTGAAGTTCCCGCCCTGGGCGGTCAGTAGTTCACGTACAAGCTGGTCAAGCGGTTTGTTTTGCGTGAAGGACTGGCGCAACCAATCGTTGTACCGGTGCAACGCCTTCCGATCGATCACATTCGCGGCCGTCTGAACGCGAAGCAGATCCGCCCACTTCATGGACCAGAGTTCGGTGAACTCGGGCCGCTGCAACAGCGTGTCGACGAGCCGCTCGCGCTTGTCCGCGCCTTCGTCGGCCAGGAATGCCTGCGTCTCTTCAACGGTTGGGAGCACGCCGAGCACGTCAAGATACACGCGCCGAACGAACACTTCGTCCGAGCAGCGGGTCGCGGGCGGGATGCGGAGCTTCTTGAGCTTGTCGAATATCAATTCGTCGATGAAGTTCGCGGGGACGGCGTCCGGCGGCCATTCCATGGTCAGCCCCTGCGGAAGCACGATCACTTGGGACACGACCGCGAAGGTGCCAAACCGGGCCATCACGTAAGCCTCGCCCCGGTCGCCGGCCGTCGCAACGCCTTTCTCCGGATCGAAGCCGACGGTCAGTTCGTCGCTGGAACTCATGATCGCGAGACTCGTCACGTCGCGATCGGTGCCGTCGGAGTACGTCGCGCGCACGACGTAGCGTTGCTGTGCGCCGGTCCCTTCGAGAACCGAGGACTTGGGCAGAATCTCAACACCGGTCAGGGCCGGCGGTTCCCCGGGGTCGTTCTTCGCGCCGTCGGCGATCCATCGATGGATCGTTGCGTACAACGCGCTGTTTTCTTCAAAGCGTTCGCCGCCTTCGTGGTCCACCTGTCCCGTCGCCTTCGTCAACATCAGGCTGTCGTCGGGGCTGCCGGCGTTGAGCCGCCGCGCCCGGTTGTCGCGTGTGAGGTTGATGTAGTCCATGGACGGGTCGAAGCCGAACAGGCTTACCCGAAAACCGTTCTTGCCCTGTGCGCTGCCGTGGCAGGCGCCCGAGTTACAGCCCGCCTTCATGAGGGCCGGCTCGATGTCGTTGCGAAAACTGGGCGAGGGATTAACGCCCGCGTTTTGCACTTTAATGGGCAAGGTTGCCATAAGATCGCCAACGGCTATCGTCGCGGTTGTTTCGCCATCCGCAACCGGCCGGAACTCGCGGGCTTCCGCATCCCAGGAAGCGATGCCATCCTGGGCAAAGGTCACGGAGACTTCCGCGGTGCGATCGAGGGTCACCCCGTCATCACGCGTCGCTACGGCCGCGATGCGCTGTGCATCGCGCTGGTTGTCCAACTGCACGTTGGCAGGGAAAACAGTGAAGGTATCGGCCATCGCGAACGGTGCGGCTATTGCCAATGCAACCGCCAGCATCGCGAATGTGCTCAAGTTTGTTCTTCTATCGATCCGCATCGTAACGCTCGACCTCTTCGTTGTCGTTGCGATTTGCCTGAATCCAGCCGCCGGATTTATGTCGTGGTTGGGAATCGCGTCTTGCGCGCGGGTTCGTCCGGTTTCTTCTCCTCCGGCTTGGGCGGAGGCGGCGCGGCCTCTTTCAACTCCGGCGGCAAGGGTTTGTAAATGACAAGGCTTCCTCCGCCGGACTGATGCAATACATCCTCGCCCTCTTTGACTAGCGTGGTCCGGACGAAAAGATTCTCGAATTTTCCATCCGGCGCGTCCGCCGCCACTTCGATGGGGAATTTCAACGCCGTCGTTCCGGCGGCCAGGTCCTGCGCGGTCGCGGTTACGCCTTTCGGCAACCCGAGCAATTCCGCCTTGAATGTGCCCTCGTACGCCTGGGCTTCGGTGACATTCACCACCAGTTCCGTCGGCTTACCCTGTTCGGTCTCGGCCTTCGTCACTTCAAAGGTGACCCAGGGAGCTTCAATGGTGACAGGCGTCAACGCCGTGCTCACGGTGTAACCTGCGCTCGAACCGACTACGGCGAGCCGGCGCGTGCCTGCGGGAGCGTTGTTGTTGGCATTGATAAGGATAGTCGTTTCCGTTGCATCGGGCGGAATCTCCGCCGTCCCGGCGCCGAGTCCCGGCGGAAGCCACGGAATGCGCAACGTTATCTTCTCATTGAACCCTTCGGCCCGCGTCGCCACCACCTTCAACTGCCGCGAACCGTTCTGCACGATGGGCGCTTTGGGGGCAACCAGTTCGATCTTGAAAGGAATCGCGTCCGTGACGGCGAGCGCCAGGCGCTCAACAGGACGCGCCCAAAACACGACCTTGTTGTTCCCGTGAATCAACTCGACATCGTAGTTGATGCCGCCCTTCACGTCCGCGCCTTCCTGATTCAGGCTTCCATTAAAGGCGAGCAGGCTGCCGGCCACCGGTGCTTCCGGTGTCGCTTCAATCACCATGGGCATGGTCGGCTGACCGGCGGGAAACTCATCCATGTCGGCGGTCAACCCTTCCGGCAATCCATCCACACCGATCGTAAGCGGTCCATCAAAATCTGCCCGCGTCGCCGAAACAATCGTAAACGCGCGATTCCCCGCGGGCACGTTCATATGAGCGGCGTCGTTTTCGATGAACCCGAATTTCAGGCGAGGCTGTACCGGCGAGACTTCCACACGGTACGCGAAGGTGGGCCCGCCGCCGCTCAGATGATCGGTAACACGCACGGTGTGCACGCCGTCTTCTGCCAGGGTGACCCGGGCGAGACTGTCCACGCCCGCGCCATCATCGTTGGCTGCCAGCTGACTTCCGGACGGGTTGTTAATGACCAACACGCTGTCCAGAGGCGAACCCAATTCGCGCGCATACACGCGGACGTCGTAGACCTGATCCTTCTTGCCCTCGAAGGAGAACCAGTCCGCATCGCCGGGCTCCGTGAGCACGCCATTGAACGCGCCCGGCGCCTGACCGGCGGTAGCCTGATCGGGCGCGTTGTTGGGCTCGGTTTCCACGATGTTGGGAAGGTCGCTTATACGGAACGGAATCTGAGAGGGCGCCGTCCCCGCGTCGCTGGCCGGTTGCAGCAAGGCCGTGCCGAACTCAGCGGCCGGCGCGGTCACGGTCTGCGCCGCGAGCACGGGATCGCCGAGCCACGACACGTTTACTTCCGCGCCCGGGGCCGCTCCCAGGGGCGACACCATCATGGGCCGGGGAAACTGCCCCACGTGCAGCCGGTAGTGATAGCCGCCGCCTCCACCGTAGGCCGACTCGCTCACGGCGATGACATAGCGCCCGGCTTCGCCGCCCGTGTACACGAATGCGGCATCCTGCTTGAGCAAGGCCGTGTCGTCTTCTGCGATAATCTCATGGCCGGACGGACTGAACAAACGCAGTTTCGCATCAAATAGGGGACCGCCAAGCCGCATAGCTTCCACTTCAGCAGCCAACCTGCCACCTTCAGCCAGTTCGACGGCAAAGTAATCCACGTCTTCTCCGCCGATTACACCATTGACGGTTGTCCCGACCGGAATGGCAGGCGCAGAAGCAACGTCGTTGTTGGTGGACTCGTCCTCATTGATTTCGGTCAAGGTGCCAACACTGAACAGCTTCAGATTGGAAACGCCGCCACGCGTGCGTATGCGAATCGCATGGGTACCGAGCCGGCAGTCCGCTGCGATATCCAGCTTGCATTTCACTTTGCCGTCGTCCACCTGCGTGAGTTCCGCCAGGGAAATGCCGGGGTCGTGAAACATCAGGTCGATGGCGTCCTTCAGATTCGACCCCTGGAACTCGACCTCCGCTTGACCACCGCGGGATGCGCCGCGCGGTACGATATCCCCCAAAGAGGGAACCGCCGCGGACGCAACCGCGCCAGCCGTCAGGAACATAATCGCTATAGCCAAACTACTTCGATACATCGTGTCCCCGCGTCGTTTCTCGTGAAATCGGTTCAGGCAATGACGTTTGCGATGGGATCGCCGCCACGAACGATATCGATGGGCCGGTCGCCCGGGCTCATCAGTTTACGCGTCGGGTCGATGCCCAACTGCGAGAAGATGGTCGCCGCGATATCACCTGGACCCACGGGGGAATCCGTCGGTTCGGAACCATACGCGTCGGTTTTGCCGTGAATCACTCCGCCTTTGACGCCGCCGCCAGCCAGCACGACGCTGAAAGCCTTGGGCCAATGGTCGCGGCCGCCGTCCTTGTTGATCCGGACGGTCCGGCCGAATTCGGTCGACAAAACAACCATCGTCTTTTCCAGCAGACCGCGGCTTTCGAGGTCGGCGATGAGCGTCGCCACCCCCTGATCGAGCGGCGGCACGCGGCCTTCCATGGCGGCTTTGATCTTCTCATGATGGTCCCAGCCGCCGTCAATGACGCTGACAAACCGCGCGCCTGCTTCCACGAGCCGGCGGGAAAGCAACAACCGCTGCCCCATGGCATTGCGCCCATAGCGGTCCTTGATATCGTCCGGTTCCGCAGCCACGTTAAATGCCTCGCGTGCGGACTGGGAACTGATGAGCGCGTACGCGCGCTGGTAATAACTATCCATGGCGTCAAGGGAATCGCCGCTTTCCAGTTCCTTAAAATGGCTGTCAACCGTGGCCAACAGCGACTTCCGGGCTTCCATGCGTGCGGGATCGACGCCTTCCGGAAGATTCAAGTCGCGCACCTGGAAATTCTTCGCTGACGGCTCTCCACCGACACTGAACGGGCCATACGCCGAACTGAGGTAGCCCGTCCCCATGAAAGGGTCGCCCGCGCCAGGAATCGCGATATACGGAGGAAGATCATTCCGCGGACCATACTCGTGGGCCACCACTGATCCGATGCTGGGATATACGATCGCGGGGCTGGGCCGGTATCCGGTCAGCATGTTATGGGTGCCGCGCTCGTGAGCAGCTTCGCCGTGGGTCACGGAACGAAGTACGCAAAGCTTGTCGGCACAATTGGCCATGTTCTTCATCAACCCGCCGAACACGTCACCCGTGTTCGTATTGACCGTCCCTAGTTCTCCCCGATATTCGACGGGCGCATAAGGTTTCGGATCGAAGGTATCGACGTGGCTCATTCCGCCGGCGAGGTAAATGAAGATGACGGACTGGGCTTTGGCGCTATTCTCCGCTTCCTGCCCACTGGCATCCAAGGCCCGGAAATAGTCGCCCAGCGTCAGCCCGAGGCCGGAAATCACGCCGACCTTCAGGAATTCGCGGCGTTGCATGCGCTGGAATTGGTGATAGCCTTGGCATCCCTGGTGTCGCTCATGCTTCGATTCCGCCACGTCAAGTCCTCCCCTTTCAATGCATTACGCCATAATCACGCGGTCGCTGCTGGGATCGTGCAAGGATGGAAGTCCCGTCAGGCGGAACTTTCAGCGGAGAAACGGCATAAATCACATGAAGCTAGCCGCTTAGATATGATCGACACCCTCGTTCGCTTGCAGCTTTCCCCAAATGGATCAACCAGTACCTGCATACTATATACTGAAACTCTGCGAAAAGTTGCATCATTTCCGGAGGTTATGTTTTTCCATTTAGACGGGCTGCGAGACGG
>JAHDWY010000042.1:10839-13601 GCA_023384315.1 Candidatus Hydrogenedentota bacterium
ATGACAACCGAAGACGCAGGGATCCCAGTTCACTCTCAAATGGGACCTCTACCCAAACCGCTTTGGATGGCGAGTACACGTCGAAATCGTCGCCTCGAAAGACGACCGGCAGGCTCAGTTCCAGTGTTTGTTTGACTTTTTGGGAGAGCTTGGCTTTCGCCGACCCCCCTACGATATTCACCATTTCGGCGATGGCATCCGACACGCTTTCATCGTCATCCGCCACTTCGATGCCCAGGAGACGCGCGACCATCTGTTGACAGGTGTGCGCAGGAAGCGCTAACGCGACAGTTCCGCGCATCACGCCGCTGAATCCAATGAGGGCCATGACCTCATGGGGCATCTGGTGGCCCTCCGTGATGGAAAGCCCGGTTCTTACTACTTTGGAGGAAAGGAGCGTACCAAACAGTTCGTATATGCTCTCGACAAACGGATTGACGAACTCGACGTTCAAGCAGCGCCTTCTCCTATCCTGGGCCGGATAAAGAAAATCCCCTAACGACGAGAGCATACCATTGTCGCTGCACAACAGAAAAGTGCGGTGGCGGCGGATTTCGTAAGAGCATTGCTATACGAGGAGACAATCTGGAGACTCGCACTTTACGTATACCTATCGAAATTCTCCGTCCCGCCTTTACCCTTTGCGTCTTCCGCCCAACTGGTGAAAGCCGCGAAAGACCCGCGTCCGCAATGATTGACTTGAGGACGGACCGATCCTTATACTTACGCTCGGAGTCAAGGAAGTTACTTTTTCGCTCTACGACGCATTTCGGAGCAAAAGGGATCCGGTGACATGGGTTTCACTCGCCGCAGTGGCGTTTTTTCTGCTGTTAGACTGGCCAGGCCGAACGCGGGGTTGTTCGAGCTAACCTTATATCTGACAATAGCATAGACACTACAACTGCGACTCACCCTTCCCTTTGACCTCCTCAATGCCTTGAGCAGGGCTCACAACAGACGTCCCAATTCGGGATGGAGGTCTAGTACATGTTTTCTGATCCACTGATTTTCGCGTGGATCGGAGCAGGTTTCGTGGCGGGGCTGGTCGTCGCCGTGGTCGGTGCCAGCTTGTTCGGGAGGAGTTTGCTGGGAAAGGCGCGTCGCGACGCGGCCCAGACTATTTCAGACGCAGAGCGCGAAGCCGCTTCGATCATCAAAGAAGCGAACACAACCATCAAGGAACAGCGAATCCAACTTCGGGAAGAGGCGGAACGAGAAGCTCGAGAGTTTCGAAAAGAACTCGTGGCCCTCGAAAAGCGAATCCTGGCAAAAGAAGAAACGGTTGACAAGCGCGTCGAAACCATCGAGCGCAAAGCCGGAGAATTGACCGCGAAAGAACGCGATCTTGGTGTACGAGAAGCGACGCTCGGCAAAGAAAAGGAGAAACTCACCCACGTCATCGCGGAGCAGACCCAGAAGCTGGAGTACATCTCCGGCATGAGCGCGGACGAAGCGCGCAAGGAATTGTTCCAGCAGCTCGAAACCGAGGTTCGCCGTGACACCGCGGTACGATTAAAGCGAATCGAAGAGGAACTCGTCGAGAACGCGGACAAGAAGGCCAAGTGGGTGATCGCGCAGGCGATACAACGTTGCGCGGCGGACCACGTGGCGGAGACCACGGTGTCCGTCGTTCCCCTGCCCAATGATGAAATGAAGGGGCGTATCATTGGACGGGAAGGCCGGAATATTCGCGCCCTCGAAAGCGCCACCGGCATCAACATTATTATTGACGACACCCCGGAAGCAGTCATTCTGTCCGGATTCGATCCCGTGCGCCGGGAGATCGCTCGAATCACGCTGGAACGCTTGATTACGGACGGCCGCATCCACCCCGCCCGAATCGAAGAAGTCGTCGAAAAAGTCAAAGAAGAGATGGCCAAGACGATCAAGGAGATGGGCGAACAGGCGTGCCTCGAAGTTGACGTTCACGGCCTTCACCCCGAGATCATCAAGCTCCTGGGACGCCTGAGTTACCGGACCTCGTACGGTCAGAACGTGCTGAAGCACTCGATGGAAGTCTGTCACCTCGCGGGGATTATGGCATCCGAACTCGGGCTGAACGTGCCGGAAACGAAACGGGCCGCGCTCATCCACGATATCGGAAAATCCATCAGCCACGAGGTGGAAGGATCTCACGCCGTAATCGGACACGATTTCGTGAAGAAGTATGGTGAAAGCGAGTCGATTGCGAACGCGGTCGGCGCGCACCACAACGAAATGGAACAGAAGACCGTCATGGCGGTCCTCGTGCAGGCGGCGGACGCCCTGTCGGCGGCACGACCCGGCGCGCGGCGCGAGACGGTGGAAACCTATATCAAGCGCCTCGAACAGCTTGAAGAGATTGCGGACGCGTTCCCGGGCGTGGAGAAGTCCTACGCGTTGCAGGCGGGACGGGAGATCCGAATCGCCGTGCAGCCCGATCGGATCACCGACGCCGAGGCCATGCAGTTGGCGCGCGACGTAGCGCGCAAGGTGGAAGCCGAAATGACGTATCCCGGCCAGATCCGGGTGACGGTGATTCGCGAGACGCGCGCATCCGAATTGGCGAAGTAGTTCCGGTCCGATGCGTATCCTGTTCATCGGCGACATTGTCGGAAGCGTTGGCCGCGGGTGCATCGAACGGTGGTTGCCCGAGCTGCGGGAAACGTACGCGATTGACTTGGTTCTGGCGAATGGGGAGAATGCCGCGGGCGGGCTGGGCGCTACACCATCGATCCTGAAGGAACTCCAGGGAATGGGGATCCAGGGGATCACGATGGGGA
>JAHDWY010000864.1 GCA_023384315.1 Candidatus Hydrogenedentota bacterium
GCTACGCGTGGTGCAGTCCCGTGCCCTTTACGCACGCCTACCACAACCAAACGCGTTGCGATGGCCCGGAAAACTACGGGCACACCTGCGTGAGCCGGTTCCATGTGCTCGACAACATCCCTTTTACTGAGGCGTTCCGCTTCGACATGGAGATCTGGCACGCGTGGAACTGCGAAATCGCGCTAGCTGCCACCACGTATTGGTACGCGCTGCCGGGCGCGACGTCGAAGCCCGAGGGAATCGACGACGCGGATCTTGTAATCGTGACCCCTCCCCCGCCGCCGTCGCCGCGATCCGTCGAAGGCGCTTTGGAGGCCGAGTCCCTGGAGATATTGGAGCAGAGCGGTGGAAAGCTCGTCGTCGAGGACAACGCGAAATACCATTGGAGCGCCGGCAAGCAGGTGCGGTGGTCGGGCGGCACGCCTGGCGACTCAGTGACGTTCGCCTTTCCTGTGGAGAAGAGCGGCCGATACGAAGTACGTGCGGCGTTCACGAAAACGAAACGTTGCGGAATCGTGCAGCTTCGTGTTAACGGGGAGCCCGCGAACGGCGAACTCGACCTGTATGACCCCACCGTGGAGCCCAGCGGCGAGATTTCGTTGGGGGTCTACGAATTGACGGATGGCCAGAACATCTTGACCGCGCGGATCATCGGCAAGAACGCGAGGACCGTCGGCGACACCTATGCCTTTGGATTGGATTACCTGATGCTGCAACCAGCGCCCTGATTGGACCACGCACCGTGCGGACCGCGGGCGGACGAAGGAGTTGTCAATATGCGTTATGCCGGTCGTATCTTGATGTTCGCGTTGGGGGTGGCGGTCGCCACTGGCGCGCAGGGGCAAGTGACGATGGATTCGCTTCTCGGCGAGATGACTGATCTGACGGCTCTGACGCGGTTCCCGGATCCGGCGTATACCGTGAAGCAGTTCTCAAGCTACGACCGGAGATCCTTGGACCCCGCCGTGTTGACGGACGAGAACTGGTTTGCCAACGGCGACCGCGGTCAGCACCT
Source organism: Candidatus Hydrogenedentota bacterium (assembly GCA_023384315.1). GTDB lineage: Bacteria > Hydrogenedentota > Hydrogenedentia > Hydrogenedentales > SLHB01 > JAHDWY01. Next base: position 1,016 of record JAHDWY010000864.1, read on the forward strand.
GCGCCAGGAAGAGCGTGACGGCGCGACCGAGTGGGTGCTGATGGATGCGGACGGCCCGGGCGCAATTGTGCGGTTCTGGTCGGCGAATCCTGCCGACGCCGGAATCGTGCGAATCTACGTGGACGGCAACGCCGAACCCGCCATTGAAATGCCCCTCACAGACTTGCTCGGCGGGACGGCCGCTCCCTTCGTGAAGCCTATCGCAGGCGAACGGTCGCAGGGGTGGAACAGCTACTTGCCGATTCCCTATGCACAACACTGCAAAGTCACAACGAGCCAACCCGACTTCTACTACCAGATCAACTACCGGACGTATGCGGACGGCACGCGTGTGCGGAGCTATTCGGAAAGGGAGCGGGAACGGACGGCTGATTTGGTTGAATCGGCTGCGGCAAAGCTTGCGTCACCGGCGGACCTCAGACTGCCGGATTTGCCGAAGCAAGTGGCCAAGCGCTTTGAACATGCGCTCGAGCCCGACGCGTCCGGCACGGAGCCGGTGCAAGCGCCCGGCGCCTTGTACGCCCTCGACCTGCGGGTCGAGGCGGACGATCTCGAAGCGGCGCTTCGCGGATGCCTGTTTGAGATCACCTTCGATGGTCTACCCGATGCTTCGGTGGTTTGTCCCCTGGGCGATTTCTTCGGAACAGCGCCGGGGCCAAATCCGTACGCCTCGTTGCCGCTGGGAGTGAACGAGGACGGCACGCTGTATTGCCGGTGGGTGATGCCCTTTCAGCACGGCGCGGAACT
>JAHDWY010000043.1 GCA_023384315.1 Candidatus Hydrogenedentota bacterium
CTACGATCGCCCCAAGGATATCGATGTCGTCTTCGTGGGCAATCTGAACCACGCATCTCATCCGATCCGGGCGCGTTACCTCGAGCGTTTGGCGAAACTATCGGATCGGTACCGCGTGGTCATCGCTACCGATGTTCAAGGCGAGGCGTACGGCCGTTTGCTGAGCCGCGCCCACATCGTGTTCAACCACTCGATCCGTGGCGAACTGAACCTCCGGGTATTCGAAACAATGGCCTGTGGATCGCTGGCGTTCCTGGAGGAATCCAACCTGGAAGTCCGGCGCTGGTTTGACGTGGACCGCGATCTGGTCCTCTACAACGCCGAGAACTTTGAAGCCCGGCTCGAACACTTCCTTCAACATCCGGACGAAGCCCGGACGATCGCCGAGCGGGGCAGGAAGAAGGTCCAGGGGTGTGCCGGCGAGCGCCGGTTCGACGCGTTGATTGATCGCGTGCTGGAACTGCCCCGAAGCGGCCGGCGTTTCCGGTCGCTGCCTGCCACGGAGCGGCTGTATCAGGATTTCCTGATGTACGGGTTCTCCCAGTGGTCGGTTTACCGAGCGATGGAAGCAGCGATGCTTCCCCATTTGCTGCGGGAACTTCCGAATGACCCTCGGGTGTGGTCCTCGCTCGGCCAGCATCTGGTCAATCCGTACGTGGAGGCGGAAGGCGAAGAGCAGCGCAAATCGCGTTGCCTCAAGGCGTTCGTGCAGGCGCACCGGCTGGCGCCGGACTCGGCCGTCTATGCGCTCAATGCCGCGACCGTCTTTCGTTCCTGGGGTATGGAATCCCAGGAGGCCGACTACCTGAATCTCGCCCTGCTTGCGGAGGGTATGGAAGGCGCGCCGTCGCTTGTGGGGTCTGTATCCAGCCCATTCTACATTCGATGGCACCGCGCGGTGGCGGAGAAACAGGCGGATGCAACCATGCTTCACGCAGAAGCAAACATCCGAATGGCGGTCATCCTGGCCCGGCGCGGCGAGCCTGTTCTTGCGGAAGAGCACTTGCGAAAAGCCGTAGATTTGGACCCTCTCAACCTGGGCGGCTGTGCCCTGTTGGCCGAGATCCAATGGGCGCAGGGGCGCCGCGCAGAGGCGGTCGATACGCTCCAAACCGCGCTTCCTGACATGCCTATGGACCCGGGCGTGCGGGACCGGCTTTGCGAGATGCTGGTAGAGGTGGGCCGCAAACAGGACGCGCGGGTATTGGCCGAAGAGACGATGCGGATATTCCAGGCCTGTCCCGAGCATCCGCCGGAATGAGGTGATCACACCGGCAGGACGGCGTCCACGTGAGTCCGTGTCTGTCTGTGCGGGTCCGTGTACCTGTTTGACAGTCTCTTTGGGGCTGGGATAATGTGCGGCAACGGTTTCGGTCCCCCGGCGGGAGCGGCCTATCTGCCCCCGGAACCGTTCCGGATTTCACCAACACGAGGTACACCCACACCGATGAATCTCCGGCGCAACCGTGTCCGCGGTTTTCTCGCTTTGATTGCGTTCGCTTCAGTACTGCCTTCGTGCAACCGCGGGCCGGTCTCCAAGGAAACCGTCGACGATCCGGCCCTCACTACGCCGATCGTGGCCGAGCCCCTGGCCACGTCCGACGGCACTGCCGAAACCTATCGGCTCACTCAGGACGCATTCGCCAGGCACCGCGAAGCTCAATACGATCCACTGGTGGTTCCGCTTGATTCGCTTCGTGTGATGTTGGGGGTCCGCGGTGGAGCCGAAGTGGACAAGTCCAGAACGGATGCCATGATCGATAAGACCAGCGAGTACATTCGGGTTGCGGCGGGAGACCGGTTCAGCAGCGTCGAAACCAACTTGACCTTTCCCGCAAGTCACTACAACGTGCTCGAAGTGACGATGCGGGCCGACGCGGGGTCCCGGTGTATTCTGAGCTGGTCCAGCGACTTAGAACCATCCGTGCTGCGGAATGACGGCGTGGGCACCCCCATCTTCCCGGACAACGAATTGCACACTTACCGCATGTCGCTGGACCCGTATTCCGCGGAAACGTGGACAGGACAGATCCGCAGCATCGCTTTCTATCCCTCGGATCAGCCGGCCAACGTGGAGGTTCATGAGATCAAATTCATCTACGAGCCGCCGGAAGGCCCGCCGCGCGTGTCGCTGGATACGCAGACTCACGAGGCGCTGTACGGGTCGCAACCACCCTGGACGTTGACCGTGCCGGAGCATGGCACCCTCGACTTGCACATTGGAATGCTGCCGCGGTCGTGGCAGGACAACCGGGCCGGCGAATCGCGCTTTGTCATCGACATGGAAACCCCCGCCGGTACAGTCAATCTCGCGGACGAAATCCTGCGGCCGGGCGAAGAAAAGGCGCACCGTTTCTGGTTGCCGATTCACCGGGACCTGTCGGAGTACGCAGGCCAGGAGGTGACGTTAGAATTCCGGACGGAGCAGGGCGAGTCGTCCCACGCGGACTATGCGTTCTGGGGCAACCCGGTCGTATACAGCAAGCAGAGCGCGACCGCCGCGACGCCGGTGGTTCTGATTGTGTGCGACACGCTGCGGGTCGATCATTTGTCCTGTTACGGCTATCTTCGCGAGACCTCGCCGCACCTGGACGCCTTCGCGCAGGAAGCCGTGCTGTTCGAGAATGCGATTTCCAACGAAACGTGGACTCTTCCGTCCCACGCGACGATGTTTACCGGCCTGTATCCCACGAACCACGGGTTAACTGCGAACGCCAATCTGCCCGAATCGACGGTCACCCTCGCGGAAGCCCTGCGCGACGCGGGGTATCAGTCCGCCGGCTACACGGGGTTCAGTTTCTGGCTCTATCCGTGGCGGGGGTTTGCCCACGGATTCGACCTGTACAACGTTCCCGAGTGGCGGTTCCGTACCGTGTACGATTCGCGGGCGCTACTTGAAAGCTGGCTTGATACCCACCCGATCCCGAACGTGTTCCTCTTCTTCCACAACTTCGACGTTCATTCGAAACCGGCGCGGCAGTATGACGGTTTGCCCTACGGGCCGGACGATCCAAGTTTCCTCCATTTCGCAAAGGAGTTCGATTCTCCGCCTAGCTTTGAACGCGAGGGCCGGGACAAAGTCGACGGCGAAGATTTCCTGTTGGCTGCGAACCGGGGAGAGGTCACGCTGACGGACGACGAGCTGGCCTATTGCATCGCGTTGTACGACGACTGCATCCGCATGGTCGATTTCCACATCCACGAGTTCTTTAACAAGCTGAAGTCGCTGGACCTCTATGACCGGGCATTGATCATCGTGACCGCGGACCACGGCGAAGAGTTTGGTGAGCATGGCCGCTACGGCCACGAAAACGTGTACGAACCAAGCGCACACATCCCCTTGCTCATTCGGTTCCCGGGAGGCAAGCATGGTGGGACGCGCTTTCCCGATGTCGTGCAACAGACAGACCTTTATCCGACCGTGCTCGGCGTGTTGGGCCTGCCCCTGCCGCAGCCGGTGGACGGCCAGAACTTGCTCGACGTGATCGAGGAGCGGGAGAAACCCCTCGGGCAGGCCTACGTGCAACGGCTCCAGCAAAAGGCGATCCGCACGGATGAATGGAAGATCATCCACGATGCCCGCGGCGATAGGTATGAGTTGTACGACATGCAAACGGATCGCGCGGAGAAGACGAACCAATACGACGCCAGGCCGGAGGGGCTGGATTCGCTGGAAGAAGACTTGCAGGCGTTCTACCAGGTGGATCCCGAAGGGTGGCATTTCGCGTACTCATCCGGGAATCCAGAGTGGCGGGGCGACCTGGAGATTGCCGCGGACAGCGCCCTCGACACGGCCGTGATGGTGAAAGGCCGTGATCGACAGAACATGATTTTGAAAGGCCGCACCGTGGCGATCAAGATGGGCCGCGATGGCGACGACGAATTGATCCTGCGTACGACTGATCCACTGACGAAACTGATCGTGACGGCCTCGGCGGAATCCGAGTTCGCGTTGGCCGTCGGTGATCAACCCGTCAAGACCGGTACTCAGTTTAGTATCGGTCTCGACCCGTCGGCGTCAGAGTATCCGCAACCTACCGCGTCGGCGGAGGGCGCTCCTGCGTTGCGGATTTGGTACGTGCCGCCGGCGACAAAGCGCTCCGCGGCGAAACCACTCTCCGAAGATGTCGTCGAAGAGCTGCGCGCCTTGGGTTACACCGGAGACTGACGCGCAATAGAAGGAGGCGAACCCATGCCCCACCCTCGTGTGATGTCGATGGCGGACTCTGCCGCCGTGGAAACCTTCGCCCGCTCTTTTGCCGAAGACCATCCCTCGCTGCATTTCGGGCGCTTTGAACTGCGCGATGAGGCAACCATCCTGCGGCCCGAGCGCGGCGGCATGAGGATCTTCTGGATCTATGAAGGGGAGGGTGAGGTCTTTTTGCCGGCACGTTTTCGCACGAAAGAAGGCGACGGGGCATCGCTGCCTCCCGAATACGAAGCGGAAGCGATTCCCGACAAGTTCGCCGAAACGCTGGCGGTAATCCGGGAAGGCCGCGACGCGGTCGTCGAAGCCGCCGAAGTTCCGGTAGATGCGATCTTGAGCCGGTGGGGTGATGGATCTTATGTGGGCGACTGTGCAAACGATCTCTGGAAGCTGGAACATCTGCCCGCGCCATGGTCAAGTGAGCCGGCCGTGGACTACGCGTTGCGCAGCTTGTTCGCGGAGTGCATGGATGCCGGGTACTCGCAGAAATGGAAAGACTCCTGGGAGCGCATCATGGAAGGCGATCAACTCGTCGTGGTTCCGGGGGTCGAACTTCGGGTGCGCGGATCGTTTTCGTGTCTTACGTTGGAGAACGCCGAACGCATGACGAGCCATGTTCCCGCCGTCATGCGGTTACGGTATCTGAAAGACACGGCGGGTGGATGCAACTTCGATTTTGAACCGTTCCGCCGTTTGCCGCTGACGTGGTACCTGCGCGCGCCGGGCGATGCGGAGGACGGACTCAACTTCGTCAACAGCCACGTCGTGAATATCGCGAAGGAGACTTCGCCGTCTCACTTTCATCCGCCTTTTGGGCTGGAGGGCAGCAGTCCGCAGAACGAGTTCTATCTCGTGCTCGATCCGGCCGCCTACGGACTTGACACTCATGGGCGGCAGGCGTCGCTGATTGCCTATCCGGATCTCCGTGACCTAAAGCGCCATGAGGAGCATCCGCTTAAACCGGGCGATTTCGCTCACATCCCGCCGGGCACCGGCCACCGGGGCATCGATGTGTTCGTAAACGTGCTTACCGTTCCGGGGTTCAAACCCCACAACGAATACTACATCGATGGCGACATTGAAGCAGCCGGCGGCGGCGCGCCATTCAATCCGGAGTTGGTCAATCTGAAGAACTACGAAGCCATCGAGGATTTGCTGGGCATGCGAACGGACTCGAAGCCCTAGCTGAGGTGAATTCCGAAACATTATTGGCAGCCACGCACCGTTTGCATCTTTCGCCCGCCGGTCCGTATGCTAATCGCAGGTGTGGGTCACGATAGACTCAGGGGTTAGGCGGATGGAGGATTTTCACTAATGGCGAAACCCAAGGGACAATACCGGTTTTCCTTCGGACCGTGGAACATCGATGAAGGGGCGGATCCTTTTGGGCCGCCGGTTCGGGAGCCGATCCCGCTGCAGAACAAGATGAAGACAGCCAAGAAGCTGGGCTTCGATGGCATGCAGTTCCACGATGATGACGTGGTGCCGGACATCGATACCAAGTCGGCTTCGCAGATCGCCAAAGAGGCGACCAAGATCAAGACGATGCTGGACAGCGAAGGCCTGGTGCCCGAGTTCGTGGCGCCGCGCCTGTGGTTCGCGCCCGAGACCATCGACGGCGCCTACACGAACAACAGCGCACGCTTGCGGGCCTACGCGATCGACCGTACGACGCAGGCTATCGATATCATGAACATTTTGGGTACGACGTCGATGGTGATCTGGCTCGCACGCGAAGGCACGTACATCCGCGAGAGCAAAGTGGCCCGCAAGCAGGTGCTGCAGATCCGCGACGCGATCAATGCCTTTCTTGCATACGACCCGAAGATTCGCATCCTCATCGAGCCGAAACCGAACGAGCCCGTGGACAGCGCGATCATTTCGACCATCGGCCACGCGGTCGGTCTCAGCTATATGAGCGACGATCCCATGCGCGTGGGGTGTCTCGTTGAATCGGCGCATTCCGTGCTCGCCGGGCTCGATCCCTCGGATGACATGGCCTATGCCCTCGCCCACGACAAGTTGTGGAGCGTTCATCTGAACGATCAGGGCAACATGAAATTCGATCAGGACAAGTCATTCGGATCGTACAATCTCCGCCGGGCCTTCAACCAGGTGCGCGTGCTCGAAGAATACGCGTACGGCCGCAACGGCGAATGGGTGGGCCTGGACGTGAAGGCCATGCGCACTCAGAAGAAAGCGGTCGGCACGAAGCACATCTCAAACAGCAAGCAGACGTTCCTCTACCTTCTGGATAAGGTCACGTCGCTGAATACGGATCTCGAGGCCGAACTGATCAAGGCCCGCGACTACGAAGAACTGGATCGCTATATTCTTTGCCACTTGATGGGAAAGAAATACTAGGTCCAGGGACAACTGAGACGGCGATCCGAGCTCGATGACATTCTCAAATGAATCGACGCTACGGCTTGATGGGTCCGCTTTGCTATTGTCCTTGATGTCCCTGCTGTTTCTGTGGTCTCTCGGGCGATCCGGTCGAATTCCTTTGGTTATAAGCGACATCCACTGCAAGGAGAACTCATGGCAATCGCCGACTTCAGTTTGAAAAACAAGGTCGCCATTGTGACCGGCGCGAGCCGGGGCATCGGCGAGGCCATTGCCCGGGGCTTTGCGGAACAGGGCGCGACGGTCGTGCTCAGTTCGCGCAAACAGGAAGGGCTCGAGGCGGTCGCCGAATCCATTACGGCCGACGGTGGCAAGGCCGTCCCGATATCCTGTCATACGGGAAAGTCCGAGGCCATTGCCGCGTTGTTCGAGCGCGTGAAATCGGAGTTGGGCCGCGTGGACGTCCTCGTGAACAACGCGGCGACGAATCCCTATTTTGGTCCCGCCATCGACATTGCGGAAGGCGCTTTTGACAAGACTTTCGAGGTGAACGTCAAAGGCTATTTCCTTATGACGCAGCACGCCGCGCGGATGATGGTCGAACAAGGTGGCGGGTCCATCATCAATATCGCGTCCATCGCCGGAATCTCGCCGCCGCCCATGCAAGGCGTCTACGGCGTGACCAAGGCGGCCGTGATCGCCATGACGAAGATGTTCGCCAAGGAACTCGGCGGGGCCAACGTGCGGTGCAACGCGATTGCGCCCGGCCTTGTGGAAACGAAGTTCGCGTCGCTGCTGATCGAAACGCCCGAGATGTACAAGTTCTTCAAAGAGCAAACGCCTATGGGGCGCCACGCACAACCCAATGAAATGGTGGGCGCAGCGATCTACCTTGCCTCCGACGCGTCGAGTTATACGACCGGCGCCGTCATCACCTGCGACGGCGGCTACACGACATAGGAGTCTTACGATGGAGTTCCAGAAGATCGCGATCATCGGTTCGGGATTCATGGGTAGCGGCATCGCCCAGGTCTGCGCACAAGCGGGATACCAGGCCGTACTCGTCGACATCGATGAGCTGCGTTTGGAAAAGGCACTCGAATCCGTTGAATGGTCGGTGGGCAAATTGGTTTCCAAAGGCGCGCTCAAGGAATCCATGGATACCATTCTGGGCCGGATCGAGACGGCGTCCTCATATGACGCGGCTTGCGATGCCGATCTGCTCATCGAAGCTGTGTATGAGGAGGTCAATCTCAAGGAGAAGGTTCTCAGCGAACTGGACGAGGTCTGCGGCTTGGATACGGTCTTTGCATCCAATACCTCCACCATCCCCATCACAAAACTCGCCGCCGCAACCAATCGCGCAAACCGCGTCATCGGCATGCACTTCTTCGGTCCCGTACCGCTCATGCGACTTGTCGAGATCATCCCGAATCCACAAACGACGGATGAGGTGGTTCAGGCTGCGCTTGAGTTCGCGAGATCGGTCGGAAAGAACCCCATCCTCGTGAAGGAGGATATCCCCGGTTTCCTGATGAACCGGATCTTCGGCGCCATGACCTGTGAAGCCATTCGGCTTCTGGAGCGCGGGGCGGGTTCGATCGAAGACATCGACAACGGCATGTGCGACGGCTTCAGCATGCACGTCGGGCCACTCTGCATTGCCGATCTGGCCGGGCTCGATGTGTCGCTGAATGCGTTCAACGTCATGCACGCGCTCGATCCGGACTACGCACCCGTCGCCCCGGAACTGCTGCATCGTCTCGTCAGCGAAGGCAAACTTGGCGCGAAGACCGGCGAAGGTTTCTACCGCTGGGACGAGTTCGGCAAGCGCCTCGGCCCCGCGTTTTAGATCCCACCCCCGTCAATGGTGTGCGCCGTTTCTCATTGCCCAAAGCAGTGATTCGTGATAGGGTGAATTGGGTATACGTCTCGGGCGCTGACGAGGGTACCGTCATGAACAAGGCCAATCTCCGCGTTCGTATACTTCTCTTGCTTGTCTTCCTGTTTTTCACTCTTCCATGTCTGACGTACCTGGCGCTTGCCTTTCCCGGATTGCGCGCTCTACTGATGGTGGACATGGGCCTACGCGCGATTCCATTGTTCGCCGCGGTGCAGATCGATCAAGTGTTCTTGGACGGTGGCGAGCTCACGCCCGATCTGATCCCGATCTGGGTCCTGTTCACGGGCCTGCTTCTCTGGCCCTTGTTAGTGCTGGGCATTCGCCCTACACTCTGGTCGATACGTCGGTGGCGGCGCGCGGTGGCGGCCTATAGTGCCTGCGCGTTTGCGGTCACGGTGGTGGCGGCAGGGTGGGTATTCACGCATATGGGCTACTTTTTCTAGCATTCCGGTAGCGCATTAAGTTGTTTTATATCAACATTCTACGATTTACTTGCTATCAGGAAGCATCAAATGGCTTGACTAAACCGACTAGTTGGTCTATAATTCAACTATGGCACGCATCACCGCCAAAGAAAAGCTGGTCAATGCCGCACTCGAACTCATGGCGGAAAAAGACTACATGGTCACGACCGTAGACGAGATTTGCGAGATGGCCGCCGTGAGCAAAGGCAGTTTCTACCACTTCTTCGATTCCAAGGAAGAACTGGGTTTGGCGGCCATGTCGGCATTCTTTCAGGTTTCCATGGACGAGGTAGGCGCACAGGAGTTCATGAAACTCGAAGACCCCGTCGCGCGTGTGTACGGCTATCTCGACTACATGGACCGGAAAGCGGAGCAGCTCCAGCGCACCGGCTGCCTTCTCGGCAATTTTGCGGTGGGGGCCGCGCGGACGAATTCGCGGCTTCAAGAGCGGGTGAGCCAGACCTTCGATAATCTAGCCCAGGCCATCGCCGGCATGTTTTCGCCATTCGCGAGTGAAAACGGCGAGGACGGCCTCCCCACGGCGCAGGAGTTGGCGGAGCTGTACCTCTCCATCATGGAGGGGACGATCGTGCTGGGCAGGGCGCACTGCGATCCGGAACGGATCCGCAAGGGGAACCGGTGGTTTCGGCAGTACCTGGAGACACTGGTTCCGGCGTAGGCGCGCATTCTTGTGCAAGGCGTTAAACCATGCCAACGGCGTGGTTTAACTTGTCGGTCTAGAAAACAACAGCGCAGTATCGAGCAGTACCAACGAGTCCTGGGAGGATCTCACGATGGCAGTGGTCATGAACGAAGAAAAACTGCATGAAATGCTTGGCAAGATGGTGGGCGACTTGGGTGCGGCCGTGAACGGCGCGCTCGTCATCACGGGCGACCGGCTCGGGCTTTACAAGGCCTTGGCCGACGGCGGCCCGTATTCATCCACGGAACTGGCCGAGCAAACCGATACGAGCGAACGGTACGTGCGCGAATGGCTGGCCTCGCAGGCAGCCTCCGGCTATGTCGAGTACGACCCAGACTCGGAGCGGTTCTACATGACGCCCGAGCAGACGATGGTCTTTGCCAACGAAGAGAGTCCGTTCCTGATGACAGGCGGCTACTATTCCGTGGCATCCGTCTACAAGGACGAACCGAAGCTGACCAAGGCCTTCCGCACCGGCGACGGTGTAGCTTGGGGCGACCATGATGGTTGTCTGTTCTGCGGCGTCGCGAAGTTCTTCCGTCCCGGATATCAGGCCCACCTGGTAGCCGAATGGCTCCCCGCGCTGGACGGCGTGACGGAGAAACTGGAAGCGGGCGCGCAGGTCGCGGACGTGGGCTGCGGTCACGGTCTTTCCACGATAATCATGGCCGAAGCGTTTCCGAACTCGACCTTCACGGGGTTTGACTACCACGAGGAGTCCATCCGTTGCGCGCGTGACACGGCGCAAAAGGCGGGCGTCACCAACGTGCGTTTCGAAGTGGGGACGGCGAAGGATTACCCGGGAACCGAGTATGACTTGGTCACCTTCTTCGACTGCCTCCACGACATGGGCGATCCGGCGGGCGCGGCTTCCCACGTGCGCACGACGTTGAAGCCGGATGGCACCTGGATGATGGTCGAACCTTTCGCCCACGACACGCTCCAGGAAAACCTGAACCCGGTGGGCCGCGTGTACTACGGGTTCTCAACGGCCGTGTGCACGCCGTCCGCCCTGAGCCAGGAGGTGAAGAACGCCTTGGGCGCACAGGCCGGCGAGGCGAAGCTCCGCAAGGTCGCCGAAGCCGGCGGGTTCCGGTCCTTCCGGCGCGCGACGGAAACGCCCTTCAACCTGATCCTCGAAGCGCGTCCGTAGAACGTACTGAATCGAAGAATACGTCCCGGTTGGCATCCAGCAACCGGGACGCTCATTTTGATTCTTTCTCGACTGACCAGTTCCTGTCGCGCTGTTGCGTCCGGCATAATGGGCGCACATCAACCAGGAAGGAGCCTGCGCCATGTACAACGGTCTGAACCTGAGCCTGGGGAACCTGTCGCGTCTGTCCCGCGCGAAGACGCGTTCCATCTCGCCGGAGAACTTTGATGGCGCGAAAGGCATGGGCGGCATGGCCACGGAAGGCACGGGATCGCACTCTGCGCGCGACCTCGGTCAGGGATGGAAAATCTCCCCGTCGGTCGCCATCCAGGGCGGACAGACCTTCGAGATCGCCGACATCGGAGGCCCCGGCGCGATCCAACAGATTTGGATGACGCCGACGGGCCACTGGCGGCACGCCATCCTCCGGTTCTACTGGGACGGCGAAGACACGCCGAGCGTGGAGGTGCCGGTGGGCGATTTCTTCTGCATGGGTTGGTGCAAATACGCGCACGTGAATTCGCTGCCGGTTTGCGTGAACCCGGGCAGCGCGTTCAACTGCTATTGGGAGATGCCCTTCCGCAAGCGCTGCCGCATCACGCTCGAGAACATTGCCGAAGACGCCATGGTGCTCTACTACCAGGTGAACTACACGCTCACCGAGGTGCCGGACGACGCGGCGTACTTCCACGCCCAGTTCCGCCGGACGAATCCGCTACCGTACAAAGAGGTCTACACCATCGCCGACGGGATCCAGGGGCACGGCCATTTCGTGGGCACGTACATGGCCTGGCAGGTGAACAACACGGGCTGGTGGGGCGAAGGCGAGATCAAGTTCTACCTCGACGGCGACGAATGGCCCACCATCTGCGGCACGGGCACGGAGGACTACTTCTGCGGGTCCTACAACTTCGACCGCGACGGCAATTACACCGAGTTCTCGACCGCCTACGCCGGGCTGCCGCAAGTGATCCGCCCCGACGGCACGTATCAATCCCAACAGCGATTCGGCCTGTACCGTTGGCACATCATGGACCCCGTCCGCTTCGAACAGGACCTCCGCGTGACCATCCAGGCCCTCGGCTGGCGCAGCGGCCACCGTTACCTGCCCAATCAGGACGACATCGCGTCCGTGGCCTTCTGGTACCAGGCCGAGCCGCACGCGCCCTTCCCCGCGCTGCCGGACCGGGATTCTCTGGAAGTAGTCTGATTCCCTGGAATAATTCGACACGGATTTTCAACCCATAGCCGGTCACCTTTCATTTCTTGCGGTGTCTCTTTGGTGAACGGCGCGGACATGGCCTACACTCGGTCGGTACGAAAGATTCCGCCACAGAAGGAGGTCAAGGCCTATGTCACCGCAGATTGGCGCGCCGGGGATGACGGAACTCGTCATCATGTTGTTCATGTTGGTGTTCGTTTGGGGAATCCCGATTGCCATCGTCATATGGCTCATCATCACGCTCCAAGGGATTCGCCGGGACGTCGCCGCAATACGCCGTCGGCTCGAGACGCGACAGGAATAACCCGGCGCGAGGCCTTCGGTGGGGAGGCAGGAAAACATCATGCCGTGGTTCAAGAAAGCAGCCAGTGACGCCGCCGTGGTGCTGCGCGTACGCGCGGGACGGCGCGACGATTTCTCCGCGCTCGTAGACCGGTATCTGCCGGTGGCGCATGCGGTCTGTTATGCGCAGCTCCGCAATGTCACGGACGCGGAAGACGCCGCGCAGGACGCGTTCATCAAGGCCTACGAAGCGCTGGACGGGTTGCGGGAACCGGCAAAGTTCGGGCCGTGGCTGTTGAGCATCGTGCGCAACGTGTGCCGCAATCATCAGCGCAGCCGCGCACGGGAAAAGGAGCGCACCGACGCGCTCGCGGCGCTGGGTCAGGAACCGGATGCACAACCCGGCGATCAGGATTTGAGGCCGGTCGTGCGCGCGCAGATCGATGGACTCGACGCCATCCATCGGGAAGTGCTGCTCCTTCATTACTACGGCGGCCGGTCGATCAAGGATATCGCCGCCCTGTTGGAGTTGTCGCCGGACGCCGTCAAGAAGCGCCTGCAACGGGCGCGGGAAGCCCTCAGCGCGCGTATGCTCCAACATCTCGAACCAGCCGTTGCACCGCAACTGTCACACCGGGATCGCGTCAAGACCATCATGGGACTGCTGGCAGGCGTCACCGCCGCGTGGGAAGCGGGCGCGGCCTCCACCAGCGGCGTGGCCGCTGGTGTGGGGGCGGCTGGCGTGGCGGGTGGCGTTGTGTCGAGCATGGTCGCGAAGATCGTTGCGGGGGTGGCCGCGGCGATTGCCGTGACCGGCGCGGTGATGTATTGGCCCGAATCGGAGGAGGGTGTGTCGCCGGATCCGACTCCGGAATCGGCAATTGCGCAACATGCAATGACTTTGGCCAGCAAAACCACCAGCGTGACCGATCCGACCGATCGGACTGATCGGACCGATCCGTCTGATCCGTCCGACGAGCCAACAACAACCCCCGAAAGCGGCTATTTCATCCACGGCCGCACGGTCGACCAAGCTGGCAATCCCGTGCCCGGCACGGCGGTGACGATTGACCCCTACTATGCGGAGGACGGTCGCCACCACGAAGCCGTCAGCGACCAAGACGGCAGCTTCGTACTGGAGAACCTGAACTCCACGACCTACATCGTTCGGGCATCCGGATCAGACCACTTCGCAATGACCGATCTGCATAGCGTCACTCCCGAGAAGTCCAAAGTTCGCGATGGAGTT
>JAHDWY010000865.1 GCA_023384315.1 Candidatus Hydrogenedentota bacterium
AGCGCGCGTCCGAGGATCGGCCGAAGGACGTCCGTTTTCTCATCGACTGTATGGAACGCATGAACAAAGGCAATGACAGCCGCTTCTTCGGGAAGGTCGATATGGACCAAATCGGCGTGTCGGGCCATTCCTTTGGCGGATACACAACGACCGCCGTGGCCGATCAGGATCCTCGCGTGAAGGCAATTGCCCCGATGGCCGGTGTCGCCCTGACGCGCAGCCGCTACGATTGCCCCGCCCTCATTCTGCCCGCCACCGAAGACGACACCATTGGCGCCGACGGTAACGAACGGGTGCGCGCCTACTACAACGAATCCACCGGTCCCCGCTACCTCGTCGAGTTCAAGAATGGCGGGCACTATTCCTTCACCGAGATGTACCAGTTCAATCCGAACTTCGGCGATGGCGTCGGCACCGGCACACGGATTACCAATGATGAACCGATCACCTATGTGACGAAAGAGGTGGCTTTCGAGCTAATCAACGGTTACACAACCGCGTTCTTCGGACGCTATCTCAAGGGGCAGACCGGGTATGATTCGTACCTCGCCGAGAACCACAATCCGGATGAGCTAATCACCATATCGGAAACTCCCGAAGCAACGGCCGAAGAGAACGGGACATCGTGATGCGGACGGGTTTTCGTTGGTTCTATTACGGGATCGTGACGATTCTTTGGATCATGGTCGTTTTCCTGGCCTATGGGACCTTCGTCGCACCTTTTTTCGCGGACTAGTGTCCGGCACGGGCAACCTTGCGGCTCGCAGGTGGATCTCATTTTACGCGGGGGTCTTGTCATCGGTTTCTATCGCGCATTTATCTTGAGCGCATCGATTTGCTGCTTGACGATGTCCAGCCTCGAAGCGGTCGCGTTTCCCGAACGCGAAACCATGATGTGGGAGTGCGAAGAGTGGTCCGTCGAAAATTTGCCGTGGACGTCATCGCGATTGTCCGTTCAAGTAGTACTCTAGCTGCAGTCTCCCAAACGCACCCTTCGCCTCCCCTATGGTATGGTGGATGAAACCTGCTGGGAGGCTGTCCAACATGATAAAGATCCGCTCGTCAATCATTACTGTCGCATTCAGCGCGGCCCTTGGAGTTCCTGCACTCGCCGAAGACCC
Organism: Candidatus Hydrogenedentota bacterium; assembly: GCA_023384315.1. GTDB lineage: Bacteria > Hydrogenedentota > Hydrogenedentia > Hydrogenedentales > SLHB01 > JAHDWY01. The sequence goes on from JAHDWY010000865.1 coordinate 1,122, forward strand.
GGTCGCTTTGCCACAGCCCGTGCTGGGTACCTATGGGCATCCAAGGGCTTTTTGGGAAAAAGGCGGCCACCTGGGCGAGTACGGAGTCAATGCCGCGTTCATTCATGCAGCGGCGATCGACGCCGAAACCGTGGAGCGGGTCCGCGCCGAGGGATGCCTGCTGTTCGCGGAATTCGCCACGCTGAACGGGAAGTACGGCGACTATGTACAGAACCATCCCGAGGCCCACCCCATCGACGACACGGGGAATCCCGCGCCCGCGGCGACGTGGTTCATGGGGGTGTGCCCGACGAATGAGGCGTTTCGCGAGTACCGCATGACGGCGCTGCGCGAGTTGTTGACGAACTACGCGATCGACGGGGTCTGGATGGATTACCTTCACTGGCACGCCCAGTTCGAAGATCCTTATCCGGTGTTTGTGAAGACTTGTTTCAACGATTCCTGTGTCTCCGCCTTCGAGGCGTGGGCGGAACTGGAAGTGCCGGGCGAGACCATTCCGGAGCGGGCGGAATGGATCTTCCTGAACGCGGCGCAGCAATGGGAAGACTGGCGGGTTTCCGTCATCGTGGATTGGGCGCGGGAAATCCACGATACGGTGAAAGAGCTGCGGCCGAATGCGTTGGTCGGCAACTA
>JAHDWY010000866.1 GCA_023384315.1 Candidatus Hydrogenedentota bacterium
TCGTCGCCTTACACTGAGGTGATGCCGGTCGGAATGACCCGCGCAACAAGCGTAGCACGCCCTTCGCGGAACGATCAAAAGCACGCGTAAATGCACATGCGCAGGCCTCGGCGATAAGGCAAGAACATCCCCCTGGATCCCCCTTCAAAGAGGGAATGGGATTAGTCGATTCTACTGTGGTATGCGAGGGGCTTCCAACCGAGCCCAGTCCGCGGTTCGATGCGCGCGCAGCGCTCCGCGTTGCGCCGACTCACCCAAGGTCATGCCTTTGTCGATCTATCGACACATACCAATAACTCGACCTGACGAGATTCCCCGTTTGAAGGGGGATGTTCTTGAAGAGATTCTTCAGAATTGGAGCTTACAGTCTACTCACCAGCAGTAGCGATCGTGACCTCGGCGTCCGCCTTGTGCTCGGGCTTGGCCGTCTGCACGAGATAATCGAGGTAATCCGCCAACGCCGCGATCTCGCCGTCGCTGCCGACGAGGGGCGGCATGTACGCGCGGTACGGCGAATCGTCTTTGTACTCGTGCAGCATGGTGAGCACATTCGCGATGGATTCCCGGTCGCGCTCGGCGAGCAGCTTGCGCAGCGAACGGTACCCGTCCACCGTGTGACAGGCCATGCACTGTCCGCGCAGCATGAGCTTGCCGCGATCCAGTTGCGGGACCCGTTCGGGTTGCGGCGCTTCCGCGGCGGGTACCACGGTGCCCGGCACAGGCGTGGCCGCGTCGAGTCGCGCCCACTCCGCCTTCTGTTCCTCCGTGGCCCAGATGCTGCGCGCGAGGTAGCCCTCGTCATTGAACTTGGCGACCTCCGTCTTCGCGCGCACGCCGTTGGAGTAAATGTGGTTCACGACCACGTAGGGTTTGCGCAGCATTTCGCGCGCCTGCTCCGTCGAGGCCGTCGCGGCCAGCGCAAGGAACAACACGGCGACCGCGTGACCGAAGGTGAAGTCGCGGGGGTTACGAAACGCGAGAAAGTACACGACCATGGCGATCGTCGCGGACGTCATCATGGTCACCAGCGCGGCCCGCGTCACCTGCGTGAACACACCCTGACCGATGGTCGCAATGCCGAGCTTGATCAGCCCGCGCTGCTCGAAGGGCACCATGTGAAGAAACCACAGGAAGAATACCGGCAACAGAATGAAGGCGGGGATAAGCCACTTCGCCGACCAACGCACGAAAGAGGTCTTCAACGCTGGATTCTCGAATCCGTCGATGCGGCTTGCTGTGACCAGCGCCCACACGCCCGCCAGCGAGATGCAAACCAGCGTGCGAATACCCAGACTCGGCCAGTACGTCGGATTGAAAAAGGCCTGCCAGAAACGCGTCGCCTCGTTTCCCGTGCCCGCGACCTCGAGCCAGCTCTGGCCCGGCGTCAGCATGAAGGTCAGGATACCGTTAATGATGACCAGCGTGAGGAACGAGAAGAACGCGTAGACCCAACCCACTGTGAGATGGAGCTTGTCGGGAATGCGCCCCCACGTGTAGTAATAGACCGCCGCCGAGGACAACTCCACGAAGAAGAAGGTCCACTCAATCGCCCATCCGAAGACGAAGTTGTGGATGAGCGTGCTCGTGCCTTCGGGGTTGGCCAAACCGATGGCAAACCAAATCCCTACGCCCGTCGCCGCGCCGAAGACACCGGTGAGGATCAGAAAAAACCGGGAATGCCGTTTCAGTACCGGCATCCATTCGGTGCGCCCTTCCCGCAATGCTTTCCGCTCCGCCATGGGCAGGTACA
>JAHDWY010000044.1:0-8247 GCA_023384315.1 Candidatus Hydrogenedentota bacterium
GAGTATCCGGTGGTGGTGCTGCCTATGAGCACCCAGCATTACCTCATGCTGCAGCGGAATGTGTTTTACACGGCGATCACGCGGGCGAAACAGATGGTGATCATCGTGGGGGATACGCGCGCGGTGGCTCGGGCGGTACACAATGCGCAGGCATCGAAGCGGTATTCGCGGTTGGCGGAGCGATTGGCGAACCGGTAGGGGGGACACGGACACACACGGACACACGCGGACAGGCGCGGACTTGCGCGGACGAACGGGCGAAGTGCACCGGGGCAGGTTCTCGCCCGGCGTGAAAGCCGTGCGCTACAACGCGATTTCCGGGCCGTTAGGCCCCGGGCTTGGCGTCGGCGTGGTCGATGAGGACCTCGACTTCGGCGGCGCTCATGATGGGCTGGCCGTCGACTTCGCTCTTGCCGAGCAGTTTAACGTAGCGAGCCGTTTGTGTGGGGAAGAATGCCGTCTTGGGTACCGCGTCGTTGGCCCATACGCCTGAGGCAACCGGTTCGCCCCATTGTTCGCCGTCCTGGCTGACGTAGACTTCGAACTCCTTCACGCGGCCGTTGGTGCTGTCCTGGCGCGGCACGTAGGTCAGACCCGCGATCTGCTGCGGCGCGTCCAGAGCGACAACGAGTTCGTGGGGATAACCGGGCATGGCGCCGACAAACTCCGTGTGCCAGAGGGTTGAGCTGTTGCCGTCGATTGCAAAGTCGGGCGGATACTCCGGCGAATAGCTGTCGGTCGACGCCGTGCGTTGGATCGGTTGTTCGTCGGTACGAGCGGTCCGCACGAAGGCCAGAATCGCCTGGTACGCTTCATTGGCCGTATCTTCTTCCCAGCGGGTTCCGCCTACATGCGTCACGCCGGTGGGGCTTTCCTTGCTGGACTGGCCGGTGCCGAAGGGACTGCGCGGTTTGCGCAAAACGAGGCTCTGCTCGGGATCGGAGGTATTGATCACCTTCAGCATGGAGCGGTAGTTGGCGACAATCTCATCGTCCGACAATGGACGCCCGTCCTTCGGTGGTTCGGCGAGTCCGAGAATCGTGTGTGTCGCGTGGCAATCCGCGCAGGCGTTCTTGTCCGCGCCTTTCTCATAGAAATACGTGTTGACGCGATCGCGGTAGACGAGAATGTCGGGCAGCCGGACCGCGGCGATCTCCGCGTCGGCGGTGATGCTATCGGGATCGAGTCCAGCGGCGCGAAGGGCTTCTTCCGCGCGGACCTGCAAGTCGATGTCGCCATCCATTACGGCTTTGACGCGGGCGGCGTAGCGCGGTTCGGTGGCGATGAGGTTGCGTTCAACGACGGTCGTCAACGCCGCTTCGCGGGTTTTGGGGTCGGCGGCGATGAGGAGTTTGAGGACGTATTCGTGGACATCTTCCTCGCCCCAGACCCGGTCGTTCTCGCGGGCGAGTGCGAGGGACTTGGCGCGGATGGCGGGACTGTCGTCGGAAAGTCCCGCGTACAGGATCGAAGCCGCGCGTTTGCTGCGACGGAGGACTTCGAGTTCGGGCAGGATTTCAAAAACCTTCTCCCGCACCGCGACATCGCGATCCGTGGCGGCGCGTTCGAGCAGGCGAATGCCACGACGGCTAAGCTGCTGCTCGGCGGCGTCGAGGTTCTCGATGGCGGCCTCGCGGGGTCCTACGATGCCTTCGCGGGCAGTGATGGCGTTGACGACGCGGATACGCTCCGATGCGGGACGCTCTTCCAGGGCCGACCAAGCGGAGGTCAAGACGGCGATAGCCTGGCGATCGTCCAGGGCAGCGGTTTCCACTAGCGGGAGCAAGCCCGCGCTGGGTTCGTCTGCGGTGAGGGTCTCTTCGGCAAGAGTCTGCACTCTGTCGACGATGGCTTGATTAGCGAGCGCTTCGGGACTGCGCGCGATGGATGCGAGCACGATGGCGCGGGTCTCTCGATCGGGTTCGGCGAGCAGTTCGAGGACGCGCGATGCGACGTCGGGCTCCTGGGTCGCGCGCAAGACGAGATCGCGCTGTACGACCTCGCGCGCCGTCGCGCGCAGGTCCGGCTGCTCGGCGAACATGCCGTTGAAGAGGGCCAGCTGCAAATCCCGTGACGGCGTGTGATTCGGCATCTCGAAAAAACTCGCCAACTGGAATCCCCGGCGCAACTGGGCGGGACGGTCCTCCGAGTAGATGAGTGTTCCGAGGGTCGCATCGAGATAGGATTGCTCCGGCGTGAACATGAAACTGAACTCGCGATCATTGCCGACATCGATCATGTCGCGCGGCACGCGGGCGTAGTAGCGGCCTTTGAAGAAGGAACCGTCGAAGCTTTCGAGCAGGGCTTCGCGTTGCAGGTCGTTGCCTTTGGCGAGGGCGGTCAGCACGGGTTCGAGCAGGATGCGCTGCTCAATGGCGATGCGGCCGTCGAGCACACCCTTGCCCACCGCTTCCGGCAGATCGCGGATGTTGCGCTGCATGCTGACGCCGCCGCTCTGGTTCTCGTCGAGAAGGATGTACATGTTCTGCGCGAGGTTGGTGCGAAGGGCGGGCGTTTCGCCATCGACGCCCATGCGTGCGATGTAGGTGTCGATGATGCGCGACTTGAACTCAGGACTCTCCGTGCGATACCACCACTGGCGCAGGGTCCGAAGCGCCTGAAGGCGCGTCAACTCGTCGGGATCGGACGCGAGTTCCACAAAGGTCTCCGCGATATCGAGGCGCGTATCCATGCCCTGGAACTGATAGGCGAAAGCGCGCGCCGCCGACCGCCGCACGAGCGGGTCTGCGCTGTTCAGCGCGATCTGCAATGCGTCCGCGCCGTACCCCTTGTTACCAAGTTGCCGCAGTCCCCACGCCGCTTCGCGCCAGACGAGCTTGGACGGATCGTCCAATAGACCCATCAGTGGCGCTACGCTCTCTTCTCCGCCAACGCGGCCAAGCAAGGAGGCCGCTGCGGCGCGGACCGGCGCTTCGGAACGCTCAAGCATGGGTAGAGTGGCGGTGACGATAGAATCGATGTTCTCTGGTGCGACTTCCCAGATGTTCTCAAGCGCGTCAATTGCATCTGCGGCTGAAGCGCCCGCAGACGGGATTGAGGCCATTTGTCCGTTCACGTTCCCGAGTCCGGACAGCGGCGCGCCTTTGGGATAGACCGAGGCGAGCGCCATGAGGGCGTAGCGAGATTCCCGCATGGGCGTGCGGAAGTTCTCGTGCGTGTCCGTCTGGAACCAGCCGCCGAAAGCCTTCTGTCGCGAGAGCAGAAACTGCGCCGCGTTTTCCAGGCGAGGTTCGTCTTGGGGAGTAAGACCCGACTCGATGAGGGAATAGACCATCTGCCCGGTCGTGTACTCGGCGCTGGTTCCGTCCTGCTTGCCTTCCTCATCCCAGCCGCCGTCGGGATTTTGCAATGCAAGCAGTTCCTCGCGGATGGCGTGGATGCGATCGGCGTACTTCTCCGTATTCATGTAAGCGAGGCCGAGGAACAGGTGAATCTTGTCCTGGAGGGTTTCGATACGGGTCTCCGCCTCGGGCGACGCGAAGATCGCTTCCAAGTTGTCAGCGGCCTGCTTGTACGATTCGTCGCCGGTGCGGCGGTAGCACTCCTGCATCATGCGCCAGTCGCGCCAGGCGAACCCGAACTTGCTGTCGAGGGGCACGACGCCATTCTGTTCGTCGTCCGGCAAAACCTCGCGGTCGATCCAGGCGGCGCGCATGAGGGGTCCGAAACGCTCGACGACGTCTGTTTCCCGGCCGCTGATCTGGCGCTCGAAATCGGCGAGTATGCCGCCCTGCTTGCCCTGAGACTGGAGAGGAATGGCGATGAAACGTTGCCAATAGAGGTCGTCGGGGCCGTAGAAAGGCGTGATGCTGTTGTAAATCCGCTCGACGACGTAGCGGAAGTTCGCCTTCGACTGGATGGGATAACCGTTGCGATGGGCGACGAGGTTGGCTTCCGTAGAAAACACCGCGGGATGGCAGGCGGTGCAGCGCATGGCGGTTTCGTGCATGTTCTGCACGCGGCGATAGATGTTGCCTTCGCGGGGAACCTGCGCGAACCAGGCGTCGCCCACGTCCATGATGTAGCGCAGACCGACCTCCACGGCGAGTTGCGGATCGCTGTAAGGCGGCACGGGGTACTTGTAGGACCGAATCATGTAGCGGGGATGGTTCGCGTTGACTTCGAGGTAGTACGTGCCTTTGGTGAAGGTACGCGTGATGGATTTGGAGTACCGCTCCCGCTCGCGGTCGTGTACGATCTCCATGGGATCCTTCCCTTCGAGATATGGGATTGGCTCGCCGGGATTCGCGGGATCGAGGGTGTAAACGCGCATATTGACGGACACATCGCGGTCGGGCACGTCCAGTTCGAAAATGACGAGGCAAGGCTCTTCATCGGTGATGTCGATGCGGAACCAGTCAAGTCCGGTCTTGCCTTCGTCCAGGTTGTCGAGGTAATCGACGTCGTCGACGCTGCCTTCGACCAGCGTGCCGATGGCGAGCGGGTTGGCCTGCGCAGGGGAATCGTTGGGTTCCGCCTCGAAGCGCTGGGCGTAGTCAGGACCACCCAATTCAACCCAGGCTGAGTTCAAATGCACGGTATGCGTCGAAGCGTTGGTAAAGGAGACTTGCGCGGGGCCTTCAGCAGTCCCTTCCGGAAGACGTAGGGGAACGTAAAGACTCGGATCGCCCGCGTGAATGGTCTTCTCGATGACCGTTCCGTCGGGGAGCGTTACCTGAGCTTGCACGGCCGCACCGTGGGGGAGACCGCTGGACATCAATCCGGTGTCGAGCGCGTAGGTGGTGCCTGTAGTCATCGGCGCGGTCTGATACGTGAGCGTCGCTGAAGGTTCGATCGTTTGATCGTCGGCTTGCCCGAGCCCGATGGAAATCGCTTCATCCGCGTTACCTATGGCGCAGAGGAAACACAGGGTAATTACAGCGCGTCGAGACATGGATCGGGTGCTCCTTGCAGCGGTACGGCTCAATCTGTGCCACCAGTCAACCCGCAGGGAGCACGGTCGCGCTCCACCTGCGGAATTCAGCTACGAAGACCCTTGCGCGGATCAGTATCCCGCGCGCCGGGCTTCAGATCAAGTCGATTCACCCCGGAAGCGCGACAGTGCCGTTCCTTTTCGGACCGCCGAATGGCGTAGGCCAGTCGATTTGTGCAGCCGGGGCGCGAGTTTCGTAAAGGGCAAGCCAGCCCGGTTTGCCATCGATGACCACGAAGAGTTCCGACAATCCATCGTCATCGATGTCGCAAAAGGCGGTATTCACGGGCCAGCCCGGCAGCTCGAGATGCTGTTCGATGATGCCGGCGGAAGACACCACGTAGAGAGCGCCCCAGGGTTCGCTGTTCGGGAGCCGCGCGTAGCCCGCGGGATTGCCGGTGCCAACAACGGTTTCGAGCGCGCCATCGCCATCGATATCCGCCATCACGGGAGAGTTGGTGTCGAGATAGGCGCGATCGACGGGCGTGGTCCACTGCACGTCGCCCGAAACGAGATCGGCGCACCGGATAGCACGAGTGCCGTTGTGGCCGCCGTCACGCGTGTTTGTCATGCCAACGGCTTCCAGCGCCGGATCGGAATCCAGATTTCCAATCGTGAGCCCGGTACAGCCGAAGGGTATACGACGAAGCAGCGCGCCAGTGCGATCAAATACGTGGATGTGATTCCACTCCTGGTTCTGCCGGTGCTCCAGGTCCAGGCCAACTTTGACGAGCTCTTCCGTGCCATCGCCATCCACATCCGCGACGAAGATCGGGGTCGATCCCAGATCTTCCTTGTGCCCGTCCGAACGCCAAACGGGTTTGCCCGCTGAATCGAGCGCTATCAGGGACGAGGAGAGGTCCTCGTTGTTGTACTCGCTACCGAAGACGATGTCGGCGCGGCCATCGTCATCGAGATCGGCGAGTGCCGGAAGACTCCAGCAGAAGAGTACGCCGGTATCGCTGCGCCAACGCGCAGACCAGTCGGACGTCGCGTAGCAGATGAGATTCCGTTGGTCGGCATAGAGAAAATCGGCGGTGCCATCGCCGTCGAGATCGGCGACGACGGAATTGTTGTTGCCGAAGTGCGTTTCGTTCGGGAGATGTTGCCATGGCTTTCCAGTTGTCGCATCGAGAACTACGGCGCCCCCCGGCGTATCGGGATCGGTGGGCACGTATGAGTACACGATGGACGCACCCTGGTCGCCGCGTGAGGGAATCCACTGCAAATAGGCACCTGGCTGCGACTCGCCGCCTGATTCGTCGTGGACTGCGATCCATAGCGGCTCACCGCTTCCGTTAACGGCGAGAACGGCGGCGCGGTTCATGCCGTTCTCCTCATGGGTCCCTTGCACACAGATGACAACGTTTTCTTTGATCCGCCCGACAACGGCGTTGACGGGACTGTGAAGACCCGTCTCGATCCGCCACTGCACCTGAAGCGGCCCATCCGCGTGAACCATGTAGGCCACCGCCACGATTGGGATCCAACTGAGGGCAACTTTCGATCGGACTCGCGCGACCGAGATTGGCGCTCGAGAAATAGTGCGGTCCACTTTACGGTCCCTCCATGCTGCCTCGCACCACCCTACGCGGCGGTATCTCGGTCCAGGGGCTGGATAACAGGTCCAGCTCCGAAACGGACAACTCCAATTGCGATTGGGGATCGGTAATACCGGATTCCCTGGCGCACCATCGGGAAAACGCGATCAGTCGCATCGACCGCGTTTCCTCCTTCTCGAGATTCGCCATGCCCCCGATCCAGCGCTCCCAGCGTATGCCGCCCATTCTCAGGCGGAGCGATGTCAGGTCAATCGCGCCGGGCTTGTCATTCACAGTCGCTTCGAGGGCCACAGTGTACATGCGAGATTTCATGAGCTTTGCAAAGGTAGGGTAGCACGCGAAGGGCCAGCCCTGCGTTTCCGCCTTTGCTCCGGCGGCCGACACCGCCAGCAGAACAAACGCGCTTACCGCAACGGTTTGAATGGGGATGGCGCGCGCTGCAAGTTCGCTGCCGCTTTCCACGGCTGCGCGCATGCGGGGAATGAACCGTCGCGCGAGCGCACCCCAGTCTATGAAAATGACGTAACACACAAGCAAAGGGTGAAACAGGATGTTCAGCAGATACCAGTTGACGAGGTGGAACGCGACGCCTGCGACTACCGCGAGGATTCGTGTGCGCGGGCGAAACAAGGCGAAGAGAAAGGCCAACTCGAAGAGGACTACGGCGCCGCCGCCTACTTTGAGCAACAAAGGAAACTCGATGATCCATTGCCCGCGGGCCATGTCCTGCAAGGCGTGGTACCGGAGCACGAGGTTGGTCAAGTTGTCGCCGGCGATCCAATCCACGCCCGACGTCCAGAGTTTCCAGAATCCGGGGAAGAAATATGCGAGGCCGATGAGGATTTCCGCTACGCGAATGGGAAAGCCGTAGACCGTGCTGCGATTCGAGATGCCGACGAGACGCTCCCGGCTTCGAGACCGGATCAGAGCGTCAACCGACATCGCATCGCCGCAGGGCGACACGGCCAGTACCATTAGGAACCAGATGAGGTGGTTGTAATGGCCGACCTTCCCGATGCATTGCGGCACGCCCAGCACATACATGGCGAGGAAGGCGGCGATGACGGCGCAGGTGCGGGAGCACAGGCCCAGCATTCCAAGCCCGCAAACGATTATGAGCGTCCAACCGGCGTAACGGACCGTTTCGGGTTCGAGGGGTACCAGGGAGACGAGCCATCCCATGCCCCAAGGCGCGTCCATAAGTTCGGATGGGATGCCTGCCAGCCAGACGGCATAGTCGAGATTGGTCTTCTGGAGGACAAGGGCGAAGACAAAGATGCGAAACACCGCGAGATTGGCGGGCGCCATGGGGGTCAACAGGAAATCCCGGACGGTTCGAAGTAAACGACGTGGCGTGCGAAAGGTGAGAACGGCGAGCGTTACGACGACAGCGAAGAGAAGAATGCGTGAGGCGGCGAGCATCAACCGCGGTCGGCCCGAAGCTCCGGCGTGAAGTCTTCGCCGGGGTTGATGAACTCGTCCAATTCCAACTGATACTGCTTGTCGTGCAATTGCCGGTAGCGGCCGCGCAGTTCGTACAACTCCTGGTGCGTGCCGCGCTCGATGATCTCGCCTTCTTCGAGCACGAGAATCTGATTAGCGCTACGTATGGTGGACAGGCGGTGCGCGATGACGAAGGTCGTTCGTCCCCGGCGGAGGGATCGCAGGGCATCCTGAATGAGCGCTTCGCTTTCGCTGTCGAGGCTTGATGTCGCCTCGTCAAGGATCAGC
>JAHDWY010000044.1:8257-13421 GCA_023384315.1 Candidatus Hydrogenedentota bacterium
CAGCACACTCGGATTGGCAAGAATCGCGCGCGCGATGGCGATGCGTTGCCGTTGTCCGCCGGATAAGCGCACGCCACGTTCGCCGACGATGGTGTCGTACTTGTTCTCGAAGGCGTCGATGAATTCGTGGCTGTGGGCGATCTTGCTGACGTGAATGACTTCTTCCAGCGTCGCGTTGGGCTTGGAGAAGCGGATGTTGTCGGCCACGGTTCCGTCGAAGAGGAAATTATCCTGCATAACGATGCCGGTGTGGTCCCGGTAGTCGTGGAGGCGGATGTCGTTGAGATCCTTACCGTCGATAAGGATGCGGCCGTCGGTCGGCCGATTGAACGCCATGACCAGGGAAATCATCGTGCTCTTGCCCGAGCCGCTGGACCCGACAAGCGCGGTGGTGGACCCGGCAGGCGCGTGGAACGATACGCCGCGCAACACGGGGGTGTCAGGGAGATACTCGAACCAGACGTTCTCGAATTGCACGTCGCCTTCGACGGAAGCAATGGGTTCCTTGTCCGCTTCCTCGTCTATTTCCGTAGGCATGGAGAGGATTTCGTGGATGCGGTCCAACCCGGCGAAGGCGTCGCTGATCTGGGTGCCGATGGAGGCGATCTGGACCACCGGCGCGGCCACCATGGCGGTAAAGGCGATGTACATGACGAAATCGCCGATGGTCATTTGTCCAGAGAGTATCGAGTTTCCGCCCACGGTAATCATGATGACACCGATGACACCCACGATAACGGTCGACACGGCGGTCGTGCTGGAGACGCCGATCATCGACTTGGCGATGTTTCGGAAAAGCCGGTGTGCGCCCTGCGTAAAGACGATCTGCTCGCGGCGCTCGGCGGTGTAGGCTTTGACGATGCGAATGCCGCCGAGGGATTCCGTGAGGCGTCCGGTAACCTCGGCATTGATCTGGCCGCGCGCGCGGAAGATGGGGCGAAGGCGTTTAAAGGTAAAGGCCATGAAGATACCGAATGCGCCGAGGGTAAGAATGGTCAGAGACGTGAGTTTCCAATTGATCCAGAAAAGCACGGACAGCGCGATCGTTGCGGTGATGACACCGCCCACCAGTTGAAGCAGGCCCGTGCCGACAAGATTCCGAATGCCTTCGGCGTCGGTCATGATGCGCGAGATCAACACGCCGGACTGGGTGGAATCGAAGAAGCGGATCGGTAAACGCGACACGTGCTTCTGCACGCGGCGGCGCATGTCGGTGATAGCCTTCTGTGCGGCCACACTGATGATGAGGGAGTTGGCGAAGGACGTGACGGCCTGGATGAGCGTCGCGCCGCCGACGGCCAACGCGACAAACCAGAGCAGTTCCTTTTGGCTGATCCCTTCCAGAAACGGCGGCACGGGGACGCTGCCGCCTCCGGATTGACCGGTAATCGCGTCAACGACGAACTTGGACGACGCCGGGAGCACCATCCCGGCCGCGCGGTTGATGAGCATGAGCGTCATGCCGATGGCCAGACGATGGCGATGCCGCCAAATCAGCGTGCGCGCTTCGCGCCACACGTCGGATGCATTAAGTTTGCGCTTCTTTTCGGAGATTGCCATAGGAGTCGCCTTGTACGCGGAAGATTGGGCTATTCTACAGGGTCGGCGCAGGAGATTTCAGCTTTGGGCGAGTGCCGCGGCTTTCGCTTGCTCCAGGCGTTCCATTCGTTGCTTTCCGTGCTGGATAAGAAAGAACTGTAGAACGATTGCCGCCAGCATGAACAGAGGCGTGTATTGAAACGATATGACGTGGCCGTAGTGTCCCGCCAGATACCCGACGATCAGGCTTCCCGCGAAACCGCCCGTGCCGACAGCGGCTTCGTTCATGGCCGCGCGCCGGTGTTTCAATGCGGGATTGCCGAGGCTGTAGTACACACCGGAGAAGAAAGCAACGCCGAGGTAGACGCCGACGACGCTGAAGCATGCGAGCATGATCGCGAGGCTCTTCGTCCAGGCCAGCATCCAGAAGGCCGCGGCGGAGAGCACTTGAATCCAGAACAGCACGGAGAATCGGTGGCGCCAGCCGGTCGTCCGCCCCATAACGAGGAAGGTCAACGCGGTGGAGAAGGCCAGGATAAAGGCTAACCAGGAGTACTTGGTTGCGGGCGCGGAGGACAGAAATGCCGCGGGGCTGGATTCGAACAAGAAGCGTAGTTCACCCGCGGCGACGAGATCGTCCACGCGTTTCGGGTATACGGATCGGGTGATCCCCGCCAGCGCGTTGGCAAAGAGGACCGCGCTCCATCCGCAGGTCAGATAGATCTCGCTGGACCGATCATGACTGGCCCGGGCCAGTATCATCTCTTCGGTGGCGTCGGCGAAGTGGCTTCGCTCGTGCGGCATGGACTTTACGAGAACGAAGGCCACGGCGCCCAGCGCGAACAACAACACAAAGGGCAAGCGGTAATCAATGTCGTAAAAGGGTCCCGCAAACAAGGGACTGATAGCGAACCCGAAACTCCAGGCGATGTTGAACCACCCCATGTTGCGGGAGCGAATGGCAGGGTCCGGCTCCCCCCCGACCCACGAATGGAGCGCGGGCCAGACGAGGGCCAGGGACGCACAGGCCAAGGTGGAAACGACGCCGCAAAACCAGGCGTTGCGGTACACCGGCATCAGGCAGAAGAGGCCGGTATAGAGGACGAGCCCGACCAGGGCCCAGGATAGGCCGTTCTTCGCGCGCGACACGAAACCCGCGGACATCAGACAGGCCAAGGCGTAGGCAGCGGCCTGGGTCGCTCCAATGACGCCGGACATGGTGGCTGATCCGCCTAGTTGGTTGTAAATGAAAAACGGTGTCGCGGTCATTCCAACCATGACGGCGAAATCGGTGGCGAATGCGGCGAGACATATGCGTGCGTGTGGGCGAAACATAATCGCGGGAGTGTACCGCGTCGCCCGGTTTCAATCAATCTCGAAACGCAAAGTTTTCTTGGCAACCCGTCCTGGAGTACGCTGTACAAAACGGAGGGAGCACACCATGTTTCTGCTGATTGTTGGTACGATACTAGGCGCAGCCGAATTGCCGGCGGGATCGACTCCGGACGCCCTTGCTATTCCCCATTTTCCGGACAAGGTCCACGCGTTCGTCTGGCGCAACTGGGAACTGGTTCCCACCGAAGATATGTCGCGGGTAATTGGCGCGCCGGAGGACGAGGTCGTCCGCATGGGCCGGGCGATGGGGCTTGCAGGCCCGCCGCCCATTACCGAGGACCAGCGGAAACGTTCGTACATCACCGTCATCCGGCGGAACTGGCATATCCTGCCCTACGAGCAGTTGCTGGATCTCTTGGGCATGACCGAGGAAGAACTGGCCTTCACCCTGCGGGAAGACGACTTTCTTTACATCAAGCTCGGCAGTCTAAAACCCAAGTGCGAGCCGTTGCGGTACGAAACGCCGGGCGCGATTGCCCTGAGCCAGGAACGACTGATCGCCCATGAGGTCATGCGGGCTTTTCCGGACGGAACCGGCGAGATTACCGACCCCTTGTTCGGCTTCGTGGACCGGCTTTCAGCGCCGCCCGACAACGAAGTGAAGCCGGTTGAGAGCGGCTTCAACCCGCGCTATGGCTATTCCTATTTCGCGCTGTACGGCGACCCCTTGCTGGAAACCGATACGGACCCCTATCCGGATGGGCTGCTGGCGCGCATGGCGGCGGCGGGCGCCAACGGCGTGTGGTTGCAGGCGGTGTTGTACAAGCTCGCGCCGTTTCCGTGGAACCCGTCGCTGAGCGAGCATTACGAGGAGCGCCTGGAGAACCTGCAGGCGCTCGTGGCGCGTGCCAAACAGCACGGCGTCGGCATCTACCTGTATCTCAACGAACCGCGCGCGATGCCGCTGTCGTTCTACGAGGAGCATCCCGATCTCAAGGGCGTGGTCGAAGGCGATCACGCGGCCATGTGTACCAGCGCGCCGGAGGTGCGGGATTACATTCGCGATTCCATTGCGAGCATCAGCGCGGCGGTTCCGGATTTGGCGGGCTTCTTCACGATTACGGCGTCCGAGAACCTGACCAACTGCTGGTCGCACCACAACGGCGGCGGATGCCCGCGATGCAGCGAACGTCCGCCCGCGGACGTGATCGCGGAAGTCAACGCGACCATCCAGGAAGGAATTGCCAAGGCGGGAACGCAGACGCGGCTGATCGCCTGGGACTGGGGCTGGCAGGATGACTGGGCGGTGGACGCGATCAATGCGCTGCCGACCGAGGTCACCCTTCAGAGCGTCAGCGAGTGGAGCATTCCCATCACGCGCGGCGGGATCGACAGCGTCATCGGCGAGTATTCCATTTCGACCATCGGACCCGGCCCGCGCGCGACGAAACACTGGCAGGCCGCCCGCGACCGGGGTATGCGAACCGTCGCCAAGATTCAGGCGGGAAACACGTGGGAACTGTCCGCAGTGCCGTACATTCCCGCGCTGGAGAACGTGGCGCAGCACGCGGCGAATTTGCGCGAGGCCAATGTAGACGGTCTCATGTTGGGTTGGACGCTGGGTGGATACCCGTCGCCGAACCTGGAAGTTGTGGCGGAAATGGGAAAGGCCGGCGCTACGACGACTCCCGAGCAAGCCATGGCCGCCGTCGCGGCGCGGCGCTACGGCGATGACATGGCGGAGGCGGTGGTGACCGCATGGAAACAATGCAGCGCGGCCTTCAGCGAGTTCCCGTACAACGGGAGCGTCGTGTATCTCGCGCCCATGCAGGTAGGCCCGTCGAACCCGTTGTACAGCGACCCGACGGGCTATACTGCGACGATGGTGGGGATTCCGTATGACGACCTTACGCGGTGGCGCGGCGGGTATCCGGAGGACGTGTTCATAGGCCAGTTCACCAAGATGGCGGACGGTTTTGATGCGGCGCTTGAGAGGCTTCGCGCCGCGGCGGGTTCGGACGTTTCCGATGCCCTGCAAGGGGAACTCAATGTGATGGAGGCCGCCGCGATCCATTTCCGTACCGTGGCGAATCAGGCGCGCTTCGTTCGCGCGCGTGACGCGGTGCTTAACGCGAAGTCGCAGGAAGAGGCGGAGCCGTCGCTGGCCGAACTGGAAACGGTGATTGCCAGCGAACTCGATCTGGCGACGCGGCAATATGCGATCCAACGCCGGGATTCCCGCATCGGGTTCGAAGCGTCAAACCACTACTTCTATGTGCCGTTGGATCTG
>JAHDWY010000045.1 GCA_023384315.1 Candidatus Hydrogenedentota bacterium
GAATGGCGGCCCTGCCGAACGGTAGACCCACGAGTGCCTCTCCTACGGCCAAGCGCTGCCGGAAGATATGCTTTGGCAACAGAATCAACGAAGGATCGTCGCCATGGATCGCGCTCCACAGCAAACCCGCCGCGTCCTCGGGCGTGCTGGGGATTGCGATCCGGATTCCCGGGATGTGCGCCAACAACCCTTCATTACTCTGGCTATGCCACAGGGCCCCGCCCGGCAAATAGGCGCCGTAGGTCGCGATAATTGTCAAAGGACAAGACCAGGCCCCATTCGAGCGCCATCGCAAACAGGACGCATGACTCATGAGCTGGTTCAAGGCGGGCGGCAGGAAATCGATGAACTGCAATTCAAACACGGGCCGCATGCCCGCCGCGGCCATGCCGACGCCGGCACCGGCTATCGTTGCTTCGGCCAGCGGCGAATTGACGACACGACCCGGGAACTGCGCCGAGAGTCCCTTGGTCAACCCGAAGACCCCCCCGCGCGGGTCCGCGATATCTTCGCCGAAGAGTTGCACGCGCGTATCCGACGTCAGGGCCGCGCGCAGGGTCTCGTTGACCGCCGCGACCATGGTCGTTTCCTTACCCAGGCGTACCGGCAACGCGGGGCTGGACGCGGACGGCCCAAAGACATGCGTCTCGATGGTTCTGAAATCAGGTTCACTTGCGCGCTCGGCGCGTTGATAGTCGTCATCCACCTGCGCGACGATTTCCGCCTGAATTGATTCCCATTCTCCGGTGGATATCAGCCCTTTCTCAATATAACGCTTGGCGAGTTGATCGATGGGATCCCGGCGGGACATGGCCTCGATTTCGTCAGCGGGCCGGTATACGCGATGATCGTCGGACGACGTATGCGAACACAAGCGGTCCAGTTCGCACCACAACACGGTGGGGCCATGCCCGGAGCGCGCGCGCTCAACGGCAGCGCCGCCGGCCTGGAAGACGGCAAGGGGATCGCGACCGTCCACGGGCACCACGTGCGCATCGTTCAGTGCGCGCAGCTTGTATGGGGTAAGATGCGCCGTGGGCGTGCTGATGCCGTAGCCGTTGTCCTCGACTACGAAGAGGACCGGAAGTTGCTCCTGCAACGCGAACGCCACGGCTTCGTAATACTCGCCCTGGCGCGTCGCGGCGTCGCCGATGGTGCAAAGCACGACGCCGTCACACTGGTTCAGCTTGAACGACCACGCGGTACCCACGGCGGGCAAACACTGCGAGCCCGTGGGCGTTGCGACGCTGAACACGTTGAGCGCGCGGTCGCTGTAGTGGCCCGGCATCATACGGCCGCCCGAACTCGACGCCGCCCGGGCATAGTAGGCGAGCGCCAAGTCGTAGCTCGAGATGCCCCGCGCCAATGCGAGCGGCCGGTCGCGATAGTATAGATACAGGTAGTCTTCGGGCTTCAGGTGATACGCGAGCGCGGCGAGCGGCTCATGCCCCATCGCCGAAACCTGGAACCAGCCTTTACCCTGACGCAATAGCACGCCTTCCCGGCGGTCTCCTTCGCGCGACAAGAACATGAGTTTCAGGAATTCGACTTCGGGGAGTCTTCGGGTCTGTTCGTTCAGAAGTTTGGATTCACTGCTCACGCTATATCAATCCGTCCCGGTAAAGAATAAACGTTACACTACCCGGAAAGACTACTTACGGACGCGCCACTTTTCCAGTATCTTTCCTTCGTTTTCGACCTACCGTACGGTATTGAGTGTTCGCGGTACCCATAGGTATTCAGACGTACAAAGGGGCTACGTCATCGTAGGGGCATACTCTATCAAACGGAAATCTTCCGGCGTGCAGTTCGGCCTCAACCGGCCGGTCAGTTCTCCCGCGGCGATCAGCGCGCGGGTAACGAGCTTGTCTCCTGCGCCCAGCCCGACATAGGTTGCTGAAGTACCGCCGTACCCGCCCGCGGCGGCATCCTTGATCGTGGGAAAGTAGATATGAAAGTCGTTCGCATAACCGACGAGCAACGTATCGCGCACGGGCGACTTCGACTTCAGGTCCAATTGGAACTGCACAAACAATTCACCCGGCATGAAGGCGAGTGCAAGATCGTCGTTGATGGTCAACACGGAAAGTGGCACCTGCAAGTCGGCTTCCAGATCGTCGAGATACCGGTCGAACATCCCGCCATACACCGCTCGAAACACTTCCTGTTGTTCCGGATCCTGAAAGTCCCACCGCGTACCGACCTCGACCATCTCCTCCCGATAGGCGAGGCGCGGCTGCGCGACCTCGGAGGCAGTAATTTTGGGCAACGCGCTGAGAATTGCGGTCGCGCACTCCTTCCCGACCGCGCGCATAGCATCCACACCGCCGTCGCTCAAGGGCGTCTTGTCGAGGTAAGGATTGATGTCGCCTGCGCCGCCTTGAAGAAACAGGCACGGCGCGCCCGTTTCTTGCTCGACCGCCCGATACATCTCGCCAACCCAATCGGCGGTGATTTCCCGGTTGTCTGAACCCAGCACCACCGGATGACACGCGAAATGGACGAGTGTGGCAAAGCGCGATCCGTCCGTTCGCTCGAACGCGATGATGGTGGCCTCGGCATCTACCGGCGACGTGGGGATGCGTTCCGCGTTGCGCCACAGCATGAGGCAGTGTCCATCCTCCGTGAGGACCCGACGGTTGTGACTGATGTCAAACGCGGTATGCCCCACGCCAAGTCGCACCGGCTCCAACTGCGCGACGGCATCGTCGATGCAATCGCCAAGCCGCGCCTCGATCACCGTTGCATGAGGGGCGGACTCATCTTCCATCACGGGTCCGCCGTGGGTATGCGATGCCGTGAAGACCACGTGGGTGACGCCTTTCGCTGCGGCGCGTTCGCGAATGCGATCCATGGCAGGTCGCGCTGGCACCCGGCCGAGGTCCATCGTGACGACCGCAACGGTTGTATCCGCGCCCCGCAACACGATCGACTGGGCTTTCAAGGCGTCCAACGCGCCGGTCGACGGACCAGACCGGTCGCTGTACCCCCACATGGGAACTCCCGATTCGGGAGTAATATCGCGCACCCCAATTCCTGCCAACATCGCACCACCTCCCATTTGCTGCCCGCCTCCCGTATCGGCAGACGCCGCTCCCGCGACCGCGAGCGCTGCAGAAGTCTTAATAAACGTACGACGCGATACCGTGTTCATGGCTTGTCCCTCGCATTCGGCGAATTCTGGGCTCCCGGATATTCTACGAAACCTGTCCCACCGTTTCCCAGGGTCACGCGACGGGTGCTATACTGGCGCGCTGCTGCCGGGAGCACGTCCGCAAGCCGTTATCAGAAATGGCAGAGCGGTATCGAAATCGGGATTGGAAAGCACTTGCGCTTCCAGCTTCGATAGCGATAGCGATCCCGATAGCGATTTCGAGAAACGTGAGTGGTGCAACCGCAGGTGAATGCCGATCACCGTTCCGCCACGGCGGTGGCGCTGAGCGCTGCTGAGATGAAATCCGGAGGCACATTGAATGCCGGTAAGCACGTCCGTTCATATTACGCACTGTCTTCAATACATCATCGCGCTGGCCCCCCGTTCCATCCTGGACATAGGCTGCGGGTTCGGGCTGTGGGGCTTCCTCTGCCGGGAGTATCTCGATGTCATGGAAGAGCGCGTGCAGCCCGAGGCGTGGCGAATTCGCATCGACGGCATCGAGTTGTTCGAACCCTACATTCAGTCGCACCAGCGCGCTTTGTACACCAACATCACGATCGGCGATATCCGGGAACTGGCCCCGAAGGTGGACCAATACGAACTCATCATCGCGGGGGACGTCATCGAGCACCTGGACAAAGAGGACGGCGAACGGGTCATTGAACAGCTCTACGAGAAGGCGACCCGGGCGCTGCTCGTGAACATTCCCCTGGGGGACGGCTGGGATCATCCGGAACGGCATGGCAATCCCGGCGAACTGCATCGGAGTCAATGGACGCCCGAAGACTTCCTCGCGTACCCGAATATCGCCCGGATGTTCGAGTTGCCCGCAGGGGCCTACGGAAGCTTTTTCTGCCCCAAGGATTGCACGGTCGAGCACCGTGTGGAGGGATTGCTCCAGGCCGCGGATTACGCCCGTTCGTCGGGGCATGTGGAAAAGGCGATCGGGCAGTTGAAGCAAGGACACAAGCTCGATCCAATGCATCGCGACACGATCCTGTTCTTGTCGGATACGTTGCTCTCCGCGGCGCGGCATTCCGAGGCGGTACAGGTTCTCGAAGAAGCGGTGCAACGCGACCGCGAATTCCATTTCGCCTTTCTCGCTCTCGCACGCATCCTGAAGATCCTGGGACGAACCGATGAGGCCCGTTTTTACGCGCAGTCACTGATCGATAACTCCGTCGTCGGGGAGGATATTCACAGCCAAGCGCGGGCGGTGTTGGAGTTCTAAGTCGTCAATCGCGATTTATCCACTCGCCGATTGCGCGAATGGCTTCGCTTGGAATGGTATGTCCCTCTTCGTGACGGAAACGCTCCGCGGCATATCCTCTATCGGTCAACTCCGATTCCGCCTCCTCCGCCTTCTCAACCGGTACCAACGGGTCATTGTCGCCGTGCACGAGAAGTACGCGGAATGGAGTGGCCGTCCCGAGTGGGTCTCGCACGTCGCTCGGCAGATCCGATCCGCACGCGATAACGCCACGAACCGGGACCGCGCCCGAAACGGCGAGCCGGTACGCCATGGCGCCGCCCTGGCTGAACCCGAGAACGTAGATGCGGTTGTGGTCGAACGATTCTCGCTCATGCAGCCGCGCATTCAGCAGGGTCATGTACCCGATGAAATCGCGAATGGAGTTTTCCTTCTCGTACATGGTCAGCCAATTGCACCCCACCTTTTTGGGGTCGAGTTGCATCTAGATCTGGTGAGGCCCCTGCGGCGCGGCGAGCAAGATGCCCTGCTCCCGGATCGATGCCAGGGAGCGAGCGAATCCCTTGCACTTCTGCCCGTAGCCGTGCAAGGCTATGAGCAACGGCGGCGCCGACGATAAGGCGGGGTCCGGACGCAACACGGAATAATACACAGTGAAATCAATAGCCAGAGGCTCAACGTTGATGTCGGGTATCACGCGGTATTCACTCCGAAAGTTAACGCTTGGGGGAGTCCCGTTGCCGTGAACTCCATCGTTTCCAATCCCTATTCCAATGACGAGATCCCCTGGGTCAAGGGAAACCTGCACTCTCATACCACGAACAGCGACGGCAAGCGAAGTCCCCAGGAGGTGGTGGATACCTATGCCGCCCGCGGCTATGGATTCCTGACCATCAGCGATCACGACTATTTGACGGACCCGGCGACCCTGCGCGATCACGGGATGACCCTGATTCCGGGCAACGAAGTCACGGCAAGGGGCCCGCACGTGCTGCACATCGGCGCGTCACAGCTTCTCGATCCCGATCCCGACCGCCAAACGGTGCTGAGCCAGATTGTCGATTCAGGAGGACTCGCTATCATCGCTCATCCCAACTGGGAAGACGATTTCTCGCACTGTCCCCAGACCGCGCTGGAATCCTGGCGTGGCTACGTGGGAATTGAAATCTACAACGGCGTCGTTCGCCGGTTGACGGGAAGCCCACTGGCGACGGATCGGTGGGACCGCTTGTTGGGCCTTGGGCGTCGCGTGTGGGGCTTCGCCCACGACGACAGCCATCGCGACGGCGATGACGAACAGGCCTGGATCATGGTACAGACGGAGTATCGCGATGGGGCAGCGATTATGTCGGCGATGCGCGAGGGTCGCTTCTATGCGAGCACCGGTGTCGAGATCGAAGGAATCCGCGTGTGCGGAAACACGATCGCCGTGCGAACACGCAACGCGGAGCGCATCGTCGTCCATTCCGACTTTGGCCGCCGCCAAGCGGCCGTCGACGACACCTGTATTTCCTTCACCGTCCCGGAAACGGGCGCGATCACGTACGTTCGATTTGAATGCTGGGGGCCGGGTGACGCGATGGCGTGGACGCAACCGTTCTTCCTGAATTCCTAGTCAATTCTGCATGGTCTGCAGGGGCCGACGGCCTACCAATTCGTATGTTCGGAATGAAAAATCCAACCATATTGTAGGTAACACGGCATCCTTCGTGGACCGATAGGCACCGATCTCCGCGCACCTAACACCCTGCAAACAACGCGAAAACAGACACATAGCTCGCAACGCTCCCTTTGGCAGAATCCCTTGGCATAGGCGTTGCTTACCTTGGTCAATCTTTTTCGAGCGTACCCCGCTTGAAAGAGGTGGCGTGCGCGACCGGGGCGAGGTGCGGGAAACTCGATTTCTTGAGGTTACCGCGAACCCTTCGTTATACTGCCAATTCCGTCGTGGTACCACGAAGTGTGCCGGAGCAACGCATGATGAAGGGGAACGCACAGTGAAAAAAGTAGAGGCGATTGTAAAACCGTTCAAGCTTGAAGAGGTCAAGGAGGCTTTGGCTGGCGTTGGAATTCAAGGACTTACCGTATCGGAAGTCAAAGGATTCGGACGCCAGAAGGGGCACAAGGAGCTGTACCGCGGCGCCGAATACGTCGTCGAGTTCCTGCCCAAGGTCAAGCTCGAGATCGTCGTCAACGATGACAAGCTGGAACAGGTGGTCGAAGCCATTGTGAAAGCGGCGTCAACGGGCCGCATCGGTGATGGCAAGATTTTCGTCTCCCCCATCGAGGAAGCAATTCGGATTCGCACCGGCGAATCCGGCGATATTGCCATCAGTTAGCTCCCGCCTGTTGCCCGGAGCGATGCGTTGGCTCGAAAACACCGTTAGGTACGTACGGAGGACAAAATGCGGAAAGATCTCAGTCCAAAAGATGTGGTCGACCTCATAAAGAAGGAAGAGGTCAAGTTCGTCGATATCCGGTTCATGGACTTCCCGGGTTTGATGCAACACTTCTCGATCCCGGCCCGTGAATTAAGCGAGGATACCTTTGAGGATGGCCTCGGGTTCGACGGATCGAGCATCCGGGGCTGGCAGGCGATCAACGAGAGCGACATGCTCGTGCTGCCGGACCCGAAGACGGCGACCATCGACCCCTTCTCGGAAATCAAGACCCTCATTTTGTACTCGAATATCCTTGACCCAATTACGAAAGAGCGGTACAGCCGTTGCCCGCGTTGCATCGCGCAGAAGGCCGAAAACTACATGGTCTCGACCGGCCTTGCCGACACCGCGTATATGGGGCCGGAAGCCGAATTCTTCGTATTCGACAACGTTCAGTACGACATCAATTCGAATTCGGCGTTCCACGTAGTCGACAGCGTGGAAGGCATCTGGAACAGCGGACGCGACGAAGAGCCCAACCTGGCGTACAAGCTGCGCCACAAGGAAGGGTACTTCCCGGTTCCGCCGTCCGACTCCCTTCAGGACTTGCGCAACGAGATGGTTGACACTATGCTCAAGTGCGGTCTGAATGTGGAATGCCACCACCATGAAGTGGCGACCGCCGGACAGTGCGAGATCGATCTGCGGTTTGACAGCCTGACGCTCATGGCCGACATGATGACCATGTACAAGTACATCATCAAGAACACGGCCAAGGCGCACAACAAGACCGTCACCTTCATGCCGAAACCGCTCTACGCGGACAACGGCTCCGGGATGCACACCCATATCAGCCTCTGGAAGGGCGGCAAGCCGCTTTTCGCCGGAGACAAGTACGCTGGTCTCAGCCAGGAGGCTTTGTGGGCCATCGGTGGTCTGCTCAAGCACGCGCCCGCGCTGGTTGCGATCACGAACCCCACGGTGAACTCGTACAAGCGCCTCGTGCCGGGTTACGAAGCCCCGGTCAACCTGGCCTACTCGAGCCGGAACCGCAGCGCCTGCTGCCGAATCCCCATGTACTCGCCCAGCCCGAAAGCCAAGCGCATCGAGTTCCGCGTGCCGGATCCGTCGTGCAACCCGTATCTCGCGTTCTCCGCGCTGCTCATGGCCGTCATCGACGGAATCCAGAACAAGATCGATCCGGGTTCCCCGATGGACAAGGACCTCTACGACCTGCCGGCCGAAGAGAAAGCCCTCATCCCGCAGACGCCGGGAAGCCTGGGCGAAGCGCTGGACGCCCTGGAAAAGGATCACGAGTTCCTGCTTCGGGGGGATGTGTTCACGAAGGACGTGATCGACACCTGGATCAGCTACAAGCGGGACAAAGAAGTGCTGCCCATGAGCCTCCGCCCGCACCCGTACGAGTTCTACTTGTACTACGACGTCTAAGCCGTAACTACATCAGCAAAATCGGACGGGGCGGCAACGTTTCCGTTGCCGCCCCGTCCGTTTTTTGACTTGCCCCGCGGCAAGGGCCCTAGCCGTCTCGAAACCCGCCGGACCCGCAGACGGTCCAATTGAATAGACGCATGGCCGGAATCGCCAGTATCTGCCACGATCCGAGGCACTGTACAAGGCATAGGAACAAAAAAAGGGCCGAAACGCATAAACGCTTCGGCCCACACTCAACTCGCCCGGCCCTTCCGGACTGCAATCCGGGACCGGCCGGTAGAATGCGCGATTAGAGTACCTGGTACAGAACGACCAGAATGATCAGCCACCAGATCCAAGAGAACCAGAACATGTTTTCGACCTCCCTTCTAGATGAGATGTGACGCCGCCCCTTCGGAGCGATAGTGTAAGACACCGGGGATACCCAGAGGTATCCCTAAGCACCATACAACCTTGAATCGATTTCGTTTCACCATCCCGTGGGCGAGACTCCGGTCACATTCCGGCCAGTCCCACGCCGGGCCTTGCAGCGAATCCGAACTTCACCGACCCCGTTCGAAACCAACTGGCACTTTACCGAGTCCAAACAGTAGAACCGACGGAACCACCAGAGTCCGGATGCTGCAACAAGAGTATAGTTTAAACGGTTGAGTTGGCAATTTTAAAGGGGCCGCGGCATTGGCCTGCCTCGGCCCCAAGATCTGCGCCTATTTAATGGGCTTAAGGCACCACGAAAGTCAGCGCATCGCGTACGCGGTTCCGATTAGAGAACCTGGTACAGAATTACGATGATCAAAATCCACCAGATCCACCACCACCAAAACATAGTTCAAACCTCCCTTCATGTTAACGTTTACGCCACTCCCTCACGGAGTGACGAAGATGCACAACATTTGATTTGATTGAACTGTATCTTGCCTTCTCTGAAGGCACGAGGGCAGGGTTAAAGCACTTCGTACAGAATGACGATTGCGATGATCCACCAGATCCAGGTGAACGGGCTCAAGAGCCACCAGAACGCGGCTTTGGGCGTACCTTTCATGAGTCAGACCTCCTTTCCTGCATCTCCAACCAGTCCGCTGTCTCGGGTCCTTGGTCCTCCGCAGAACCTCACCCGAGATTGATTTCGTGAAAACCAAGGCAGATTGTATACGAGGTTTCGAGTATTTTCAAGCCCCTTCACACCTTTCGCAGCACTGCCTTGGGCCGGATCGAAACATCTTGCGGGTACAGCCACACTATAGCACAAACTGTGGGTATCCTCAATAGAGAATATGTGGACAGCCGCGCCACGATAACGGTTTCGGGACCCGCTTCGCATCCCCGCGAAACCATGGAGGCGTGGGCCCGGTCAAACTCCTAAAGCGAAACAAAAAAAGTGTGGCGAATCCGCCATGGATCCGCCACAAAAACTGCTAAGGAAAATGAGGTGTCCGGTACTAGACCTGAAGGTTCCAACCGGCCTCGAAGAACACCGCAAGGATGTACCATACGGCTACCCAAAACCACCAGAAAAGCAAAAACATAGCCTTTTTCTCCTTTCGTTTCTACGAATGGTCGAACAGCACTAGACCCTAACTGTAGAGCTATCGGACCGGGAGAAACAACGAAGCATCGTCAACTGCTTCTCCTTCCGCTTCCGACTGGCGCCCACGCGACTAGCATCGCACAGCGCCAAGCGTACCTGGGTCTAAGCTTCCAGCCTTAGAACGGGTAAAGCCCAGCGTAGAAGACGTTCCACACCAACCACCAGAAAAGCCAGAATCCCCACAGCAAAAGAAACATACCTAGACCTC
The DNA here is from genome assembly GCA_023384315.1 of Candidatus Hydrogenedentota bacterium. Lineage (GTDB taxonomy): Bacteria > Hydrogenedentota > Hydrogenedentia > Hydrogenedentales > SLHB01 > JAHDWY01. The sequence goes on from JAHDWY010000045.1 coordinate 9,997, forward strand.
CTTTCATGTTGATCGTTCTTCGTTGCCCCCCATGGAGCGTGGCGACAGTATAGCATAAGAGATCCTGAGAAACAACGAGTTGTGGGAGAAAATCTCTCTTACCCATGGTGCTGTGCCCCAGGGCCATACGTTCACAGCAAATTCGAAATCCGAAGCACGAAATCCGAAGCTAAATCCAAGGATCAGAACCTGAATGGATGCCCCCTGTGGCTTGGGCGTCCTCGCCCGAGAGGTCTGCCGGGGTAGCCCGCAGGTTAGATCCCCAAGAGCTTGGGCAAGGACGCCCAAGCCACGGCCACTGTCTCGAAATGGGACTGGTCTCCGGCATGGTCTTTAGGGCATTATCGGCGTTGATGAGTCAATCGCTGCCAACGGAGAATTTCGCGGTGAACGACAATCCGCCTAATATCCTGTTTATCATGACTGACCAGCAACGCGCGGACGCGTTGCAGGCAGCGGGGAATCCGCTCATTTTCACCCCGAATATGGATCGGTTGGCCGCGAGGGGCGTCCAGTTCAGGCGCGCGTATTCCACCTGCCCGGTCTGCGTTCCGGCCCGGTACACCATCCGGACCGGACGGGAACCCCACACCACGGGGATCTTCTCCAACGCGGCGCCGGACCCGGTCGAAGGCCAGCCGGCTGCCATGGAGGAGCGTTGCGGACCCTATTTGGCGCGAACCATGGCCAGCCTCGGCTACCGGACCTTTGGGATTGGGAAGTTCCACTCCCAGCCCCGCGACGAAGACCTGGGCTACGAGGTCCATCTGCACAGCGAGGAACTCTTCGGATCGCCCGAGGACCGGAAGAAGGACGCCTATTGCCGGTTCATCGCAGGCGAGCATCCCGCGTTCTCCTATATCGAGGATTACATGGGCGAGCGCACGGAGATGTATTATATGCCCCAGCAAAGCCCCCTTCCGCCGGAGCTGACGGTGGAATCCTGGGCCGCGGACCGCGCCGTGGAGCAAATACAGTCCTCGGATTCGCGTCCGTACTTCGGCTTCGTTTCCTTCATCGGGCCTCATCCGCCGCTGGCCCCGCCCATCCCCTTCAACCGGATGTACAACCCCGACGAGATGCCCAACCCCATTCGTGGCGACATTGCCGTCGATCACATGGACGAGCAGATCCCCTGGATGAACCACGCTGTCTGGGCGGAGGACATCAACGACGCGCACGCGCGCGTGCTTCGCGCTCGCTACTATGGCGAGATCTCCTATATCGACCAGTGTCTCGGTCGCATCCTGGACGCGGTTGACGCCCGCGACGATGCGGCCAACACGCTGATCTGCTTCTACTCCGACCACGGCGACCACCTCGGCGACCACCACGGCTGGCAGAAGGAGAGCTATTTCGACGTGTCTTGCCGGGTGCCTTTCCTGCTGAGCTGGCCGGACCAGCTCGACGCCGGAGCCGTGAGCGACAATCTGGTATGCCTGACCGACCTCTTCGGCATCGCCACCACCGCCGCCGGTGCTCCAGACTTGCGCGATGGTTCGGACGTCCTGGGCGCGCTGTCAGGCGCGGCGACGCCCCGCGAACGAGTCATCGGCCTCTACGGCACACCGGGCACGCCCCGGTTCAAAGTCATGGTTCGCGAAGGCGACTGGAAGTACATCTACTTCGCGAACGGCGGCACCGAACAGCTCTTCAACCTGGCCGAGGACCCCCACGAGTTGCGGCAACGCGCGCAGGACAAGCCCGACGTCACTGCAAAACTCCGCGCAACCGCCGCGGAAGCCGTAAACGTGCCCAACGCGAATCGGGCCCTCCAGGACGGCAGCTTGAAAGCCTTCCCCTTCGAAGCCCGTCCCCTCCGCCGCATCGTGCAGATGGACCGCTCCCGCGGCGTGAGTGGCTTCCCCGAGAACCCGGGAGATTTGATTGCCGGGACGTAGCGGCCCGCATCGCCGAACTCGATCGAGGGGCCGATCCTATTTATATTGTCCCTGTATTTTCTAACGGCAACGGTTGGGGATTGCCGGTTGGATTCCGGGTCGCGCGAGTGTGAGCGAGACTTGTCATGCGGCACGCTTTTATTCTACGCGAGGGTTTGAATGATGAGATTTCGGTGCGCACGATTGGGCTCATCGCTGTCAGTGGTGCTCCTGAACGTTTCCGCGTGCTTCGTTGCGGTCGCGCAGGAGACCGCACTCCTGCCGGAACAGGAGGCCGCGTTACGGGGGATTGCCCGGGGCGAATCCGTCGACTGGACGGATATGACGGGGGCACAGGCCACCGCGTTGCACGAGCGAGCGGAGCGGTATCTCGATCTGTATCAGAAGTACCACTTGCCCCACGGCTTGAATGCGGACGTCTGGTGGAACGATTACGAGCGGTCGAGCGTGAACCGGCTCGAGGGGATTGGCGACAGCGCGGCGTGGACAGGGCATTACCTGGCGGCCCTCGCGTTGAGACACAACGTCACGCAAGACGCGAAGACGCGGTCGGACATGCTGGCGGTGTTGGACAAGCTCGACCTCCTTACCGTCGTGAGCGGGCGGGAGGGATACATCGCACGCTACGCGGGTCCGGCCGATGACGCGGGGTATCGCGCGTACTACAGCGTGTACGGGAAAGGCGAGGACCCCGAGCGCCCGGGGCTCGGGAAACGGGCGTTTCGCGGCGTTGAACCGTACACGGACCTGGTCTGGCTGGGGTATAGCTCCCGCGATACCTACGACGGCGTCAATTTCGGCCTCGCGATAACGCTGGCCTACGTGAAGGATGAAGAGATCCAGGGGCGCGTGAAGCGCATCGTCGAACGGGTCGTCGACCGCCTCATCGAGGATTCGTGGGACATCCCCGATGGGAAGGGGAATACGACGCGCGCTACACCGACGTACAAGGCGGCGTGGATGCGCACGGCCCTATCGGTCAACGCCGGGAAGTATGGCAGCCTCCGGGGAGACTATGCGGAAATCTGCGCCTGGATTTCTCAACGCTCGTCCCTCAAGTCGCCGTTCGAGCGGGAGTATTTTGCGAATAACCTACAGTTCATTCGCTTGTCCGCGCTGTGCGCGCTCGAGAAGGATCCCGATCTGTTGAAGCTACTTGACGGCACGCTCACGGGGATGTACAAAGAAACGCGCGACCACCTCAACCCCCACTTTGCCGCAATCTATCTGCTTGCGACGGGCGATACGGACAATGAGGAAGCGCGCGCGCTGGTGCAAGGACTGTTGGTCGACTTTCCCGACCCGCCCAAGTTTGGACGCGCCGTCGACCACCGGAAAGATACGTCCATCGAAATGCAGGATGACGAGTTTACAAAATACGCCCTGCTGTCGCGGGAGCGGGTACCCAGCGATTTCTACTGGCAACGCTCGCCACGCCTGAGTCACGGCAGCTTCGATCTCCCCTACGAGCTCCCCGGGATCGACGTATTTCTGCCCTACTGGATGGGG
>JAHDWY010000867.1:0-882 GCA_023384315.1 Candidatus Hydrogenedentota bacterium
TACCACTACGCGGACGTGGGCGAATCCAAGGCGGCGCTCGCGGAGAAACGGTTGCGCGAACAGAATCCGTTCATCGACATTCAACTTCACACCGAGGGACTCACGCCAGAGAACGTTGTCGAGACGCTCGCACCGTACGATCTCGTTTTGGATTGCACGGACAATTTTGCGACGAAATTCCTGTTGAACGACGCGGCAGTACTGACGGGTAAACCGATCATCTTCGCAAGCATCTATCAGTACGACGGGCAGTTATTGTTTGTACGCCCTGGCTCCGGCGGACCCTGTTTGCGCTGTCTTTGGCCTGAGGTGCCTGAGGCGGGATGCGTGGGTTCTTGCGCGGAGGTGGGCGTGCTGGGCGCGGTGCCTGGTATCTTTGGCGCGATGCAGGCCGTGGAGGCGATGAAGTACATCCTGGGCATGCCCGATCAACTTGGCAACGAGATGGTCATTTTCAATTGCCTGACGTATTCGTCGCAGCGCGTGAAGATGCCGCGGCATCCGGCGTGCCCGGTGTGCGGGTCTGCGCCGCGCATTCTATCGATTGTACGCGACGAGTATCTGCCACCGGAAGACATCACGGTGGACGTTTCCGGAATGGATGAGGATCGGCTGCGTGCTTACCGGATCATTGATATTCGCGAGGCGGAGGAGGTCGCGGCGCAACCGCTGGAAGGCGTCGATCACGATCGCATCGCCATGAGCGCGTGGGACACGGAAAATCCGCCCATTCGAGGTGACGAGCCGTGTCTTCTTTGCTGCTCGCGCGGGATGCGCAGTCTCACGCTGGCGGAGAAGCTGCGCAAGCTCGGATACCGGCGCGTGTATTCAGTCCAAAATGGATGGGAAGCGTTTCACCAGTTGGCGAGGAGATAACATGGC
>JAHDWY010000867.1:892-1743 GCA_023384315.1 Candidatus Hydrogenedentota bacterium
GGTACTGTTGATGGTGGGAACGCAGAAGGGGGCGTTCCTGCTGACCTCCGACGAGCGCCGCGAGTCCTGGAGCGTCGAAGGCCCGCTGTTAAAGGGATGGTCCGTATTCGACCTGACGCTCGACCGGCGTCAGACGCCGCTAATGTACGCGGCTGTAGGGCACTTCATTTACGGACCCGCCGTCCATATCTCCGACGATTTCGGGCAGACCTGGAAACAGGTGGAGCACGTGCCCAGGTACGAATCCGGCCACAAACTAAACAACGTGTGGTGTGTCGTGCCCGGTCGAGAAAGCGAGCCGGGGGTTTTGTACGCGGGGGTCGACGAAGCGGGGCTCTTCGTGAGCCAGGACAGCGGCTGGCACTGGGAAGAGGTGAGCGGGCTATCCAGTCACCCGTCGCGGGAAGAGTGGTGCCCGGGCGCGGGTGGCCTTTGCTGCCACTCGATTCTGCTCGATCCTTCGAACGATCGGCGCATGTGGGTCGGCATTTCCGCGGTGGGCGTGTTTCGCAGCGAAGATGCGGGCAAATCCTGGTGTCCGAGCAACGATGGTCTCGACATCATCATCGAGGGGAAGACCCACAAGGACGTCGGCACCTGCGTGCATCGGATGATCCTGGACCCGCTCAATTCAGAGCGGCTGTTCCAGCAGAACCATCGCGGCGTGTTTCGCAGTACCAACGGCGGACAACGCTGGGAACGAATCGAAAACGGGATTCCAAACAATTTCGGATTTCCCATGGTCATGCTGCCGAACGATTCCAACACGCTGTTCATCGTGCCGCAGGAGAGCGACGAGTTTCGCTTCGCCGCCGATGGACGCCTCACGGTCTATCGCACGACGGACAGCG
>JAHDWY010000868.1 GCA_023384315.1 Candidatus Hydrogenedentota bacterium
GGCCTCGCCGTATTCTCCATGGCGGCCCTCTTCACCGTGCATCACTACACGACCCCGTCATGGGCGCCCGCCCTGCTCAACGTGGCAATCATCGCGAGTGTCTTCGCCTTTCGCCACATGCTGCCGGACCCAGCCTATGCGCTCGTCATCGGGGTCTGGATAGGCGGTGTCGCACAGGTTGCGGTGCAATACTTCGCGCTATCGCGCCACGTCGGCGTGCGGCTTCCCTCGTTCAAGGTCCACCGGCCCGAGATTTACGCCATGCTCGGCCTGATGGTCCCGGTCTTGTTCGGTCAAGCTGCCGGCGAAGTCAACAAACTGGTCGACACCTTGTTCGCGTACAAAAGCGCGGAGGGCAGCGTCACGGCGCTTTACAACGCGAATCGGTTGGTCCAATTGCCACTGTCGATCTTCGGATTCGCCGTTGCCGCCGCTGTGCTGCCCGCCGCGTCGCGACACGCAGCCCGGGACGATAGGCCTGCGGTTCGCTCGCTCCTGATGCAAGGCATGCGGCAGTCTTACTTCATGATCGCGCCTGCGACACTGGGCCTTATCGTCGTGGGCGAGCCCATTGTACGGCTCCTCTTCGAGTACCGGCACTTCACCGCGCAGGATACCGAATGGACCTCTATCGCCCTGGCGATTTACGCAGCCGGCCTCATTACGTTCGCATGGGTGAAGGTGTGTGTGACGGGCTTCTTCGCGTTCAAGGACACCAAGACACCGGTGATCGTGTCCAGCGGCAGCATGGTACTCAACATCGCGTTGAATATCGCGCTCGTGGGGCCCTACGGATACAAAGGGCTCGCTGTGGCCACGTCGATTTCGTATGCCATGAACTTCATCATACTATACCTGATGCTCGGTCAACGCTTCGGAGCCTTATGGGACCGGGCATTCTCCGGCGCGTTGCTACGAATGACCGTCTCCGCAGTGGTAATGGCCGCGGTCGCGTACGCCGCGTATGTGCGCACCTTCAGCCTGTTCGCCGAGGACAACTGGATCAGCCGAACCTGTTGTGTCATCGTGCCGCTTGCCCTCGCTGTGGCCGTCTACCTGCTTCTTTCCTGGGCCCTCGGCGTACCCGAAGTGCGAACCTTCTCCAAGTTGCTTCTACGGCGGCGCCGGACTTAATTCTGTCGCGACGAATAGTCGTCTGACGAGATCACACCGTCCTTGGTCGTGTCGTAGCGATCGAAAGCATCCCTGGGGAATCCGGGCTTTGCCTTGACAACTTCTTCGAAAGTGACGGCGCCGTCCCCGTCTCCATCGGATTCCATGAGCTTTCTTGCGGCGTCATTGCGCGCGCCACGTGTTTCGTTCCGGGCCAGATCATCCCCCTTCTGTGTCGGTTGCCGGTCTGCCGGCGACAAGACGCCGTCACGATTCCGGTCCATCTGTTTGAACCGGGCGGCCGAGACTCCTGGATTGCTGGAGCGGAGTTCTTCGTATGTAACCTGCCCGTCCCCATTGGCGTCCGCATGCCGAAACCGCTCCCGTAAGTCAGTCGCCGTCCGTTCCGCGGCCTTCATAGCTTCACGCCGGTCGAGCACCCCGTCGCCGCTGGAATCGAGCGCCGAGAAACGGTCTTCGGTTACGCGTGGGTAGACCTTCTTCAGTTCATGGAGTGATACCAAACCGTTCGCGTCCGCGTCGATCCGGCTGAAGGCGGTGCTTCTATCGGCTTTCTGATGCGTGGATGAACTTTTGCCGGAAGGCGCCCGGCCCGGCTTTTCCT
>JAHDWY010000046.1:0-12802 GCA_023384315.1 Candidatus Hydrogenedentota bacterium
GTTCCATCTCCCGGTCCCAGCACAGGTAGACCATGCCCATGCCGCCCCGGCCGAGTAACTTCTGAACTTCGTAGCGTTCGGCAATGACCTCGCCCGGCTTGAATCCGGCCGTAACTTTCTTGAGCGCTTCCTTGTCGAAGGATTGCGGGGCGCTCGCGGAACTTGGCGAGGTGCTGCTATTCTCGGAGCTTTCGATGTCCATCACGATCCCTGCTCGATGCGTTGCATGTCATCCAGGGCACAGAATCACCCGCACCCGCTCATTCTAGCACAACTGCACGCGCCTTTGACCATATCGTCCGCAGATTTTCAGCGTGTGTCCGTATCGGTCTGTGCTTGTTTGTGAAACGCCCGATTATTCGAATAGACGAAAGCGCAGAATCGTTAATAATGCCGCCACGCCGTCGCGCCACGTGATCTTTTTCCCCTCGGCGTAGTTTCGGCCGCTATAGCTGATGGGCACCTCGTAAATGCGCAGGCCGCGCTTTGCCACCTTTGCCGTGAACTCGGGCTCGAATCCAAACCGGTTCGATCGGATCTGAACGTTCTTGAGCACGTCCGCGCGAAAAGCCTTGTAGCACGTCTCCATATCCGTGAGATTCAGATTTGTTACGGCATTTGAAACTAACGTAAGGAACTTGTTCCCGACGGAGTGCCAAAAGAACAACACCCGGTGCGGCCCCCCGAGGAACCGGGACCCGTAGACCACGTCTGCCCGCCTGTCGAGGATGGGTTCCAGGAGCTTTCCATAATCCCGTGGATCGTACTCCAGGTCCGCATCCTGAATGACGACGACGTCGCCCGTCACGCGCGCGAACCCCGTTCGCAGTGCGGCCCCTTTACCCAAGTTCGCTTCGTGACGCAGAAGGCACAGGTCGTCTGCGTCCGCTAAAGCCAGCAACCGATCCGGTGTTCCGTCGGTTGAGCCGTCGTCCACGACGATAATCTCGACGTCGTAGGGGGTGTCGCGCACACGCCGGATCACCTCGGTTATCGTGTCTGCTTCGTTGTAAACCGGAATGACTACCGACAGTTTCATTGCAGTCGTCTACCCTGATTCATGTCACCTCCCGTCGTTCGGAAGATTATACGGAGATCCACATCATTGCGCGATCTCGGATTGCATTGGTCAGTGATATACTGGCCGCTCGGTATAACGGAAGGCTGGCTTGAAAATGACCACAGAACGAATGGTCGTCATTATCTGTTTCGCGGGTTCCCTTGTACTTGCAGGCGGATTCGCGTTGATCTACGGCCGCGGCGATTCACCGGCGAAAGACGCGCTCGTTGCCGCAGTTGAAGCACCCTTGGTTCAGCCCACCCCGCTGGCCGCCGAATCACCGGTATCCGATGCACCCGAGCCGCGACCTGAAGCCGCGGCTCAGGAACTGGCCGCAATCACGCCCGGCGACGGTCCGCCGACGGTAATCGTGACGGATAAGGTGCTCATCCCGGGCGTCAAGCGCTTCGGGATCAACCTTGGCGGCCGCACGCAGTACGGCGCCGCGCAGATCATCAAGAACATCATCCCGAACCCCGGTTTTGAGCCGGGACTGTACGGCAGCATGCTGCACGTGGAAAAAGGGGCGTCGGGCGACCGGCTGCCGCAAGCCTTCTGGGATGTCGCGTGGAATCACGAAGAGTATGGCATCGGCCAGCCCGAGGGTTTCTGGAACGGCGCGGACTACGAGATTGTCTTCGGACCCGCGAAAGGACGCTCCGGCACCGTGAAACGATTCACCCACGAAGAGGGCAAGAACGTCTTCTACCTCGACGAATCGGGTACCGCGCCGCAGGAGTACGACGCATTCATTGTGCGCCAGGAATTGCCCGGCGTCGCTACCGGCTCGTTCATGAATACATCGACGGTGGACGTGGGCGAGGTGCGGCCCGGGAGTCCGGGAACCCAGTCGTTGCGTCTGGATTCGTCCGGCCGCTGGTACCTTTACTTGGATAGCTACTGGCGCGACGGCGATACGAGTGCGGGCAAGCTCTTGCTTATCGAAGGGCCTTGGAGGCTCTCCTTTTGGGCAAAGGGCGAGGGGAGCGGCAGCAGGCTTCGCGTGCGTTTCCAGCGGGATGGGGAAGCCGTCTTCATTGATGAAGTTGTTCCGCTGAGCGCGGAGTGGAAGGAATATTCGTTTTCCTTCGACGCCGCGGGGCAAGACATGTCCGGCCCCTATCCCGAGGGCGCTTCGCAACCAATCCTGACACTGGGGATTGCCGTGGAGGCGGGCGGCGCATGGATCGACGATACGTCATTGCAACGGACTGACGATGCGAATCCTACGGTCTTCGTGGATGCCTTGGTGGACGCGTATAAAGAACTGCGCCCAGGCGTGCTGCGCAACTGGAGTACGCAACTGGGAGACACCCTGGACAACCAGCTCGCCGAACCCTGGGCGCGCAAGGAGGTGGGATTCAGCCCTCGCTTTCGGGCGTCAAACAACTTCTGTTTTTCCCTGCACGAATTCCTCGAGTTGTGCGCGATCGTTGATGCGGAACCGTGGTATGTCATCCCACCGACCTTTTCGCAGGAAGACTGCCTTGGACTCGTCGAATACCTCGCTTCACCCGCCGACGGCGCCCATCCCTATGCGGATTGGCGGCGCGGCCTCGGACAGGAAGCGCCGTGGACGGAGGTCTTCAACGAGATCCATCTCGAGTTCGGCAACGAGATGTGGGGCGCCGCGTCGGGGGGCGATCCCTTTTTCGGCGCATCGGCGTTGGGCGGAGATCGGTTGGGCACGATCGCCGGGGATCGTTTCGCGGCTATGCAGAGAAGTCCGGCCTTCGCCGACGACAAGATCGACCTGATCATCGGCGGCCAGTACTACTTCCCCGGCCGGCAACAGGAGATTCAGCGCAGCAGCAGCGCCCACGACGCCGTGGCGTTGGCGCCCTATTTTGGGGAACTGGGCGAATACGGTTCCGCAGCCGACCGGTACGGGCCGCTCTTCGCGCGGCCTTTTGCCGCAGGAAGGTTGCAGGAGTCCATGGGCTACTTGCGCGCGGGTGGCCGCGACACCGCCATGGCCATCTACGAGATCAATTTCCATACAACCGGGGGCGAGATTCCTTACGATGTTCGCAATGATTTCGTCACGGGCGCGGATGGCGCCCTCGCGCTGCCACTCTACATGCTGGTCTATTTGCGGGATTTCGCGGCGCGCGATCAATGCGCTTTCACCACGTTGCAGTATTCCTTTGACATGGGCGGCAAGAACTACGTGCGTCTTTGGGGGCTGTTGCGCGATATCGCGGCGACGGGTCGCAAGCGTCCGACTTGGCTGGGGCTTGAACTGGTCAATCGCGCGGTGGCGGGGGACCTCCTAGAGACTCGTCAGAGCGGCATTCCCGTCCGCGTACAGAAACCGATTAACGGGGTCGAGGAGGAGACCAACGTGCCGCTGGTTCAATCTTTCGCGTTTCGTGACGGAGAGGCTGGCGGGGTCGTCCTGTTCAACCTGGATCTGGAGAATGCGATCGAGGTGAACCTGCAACTCCCACCAGGGGCCAGCGGACTTGAGGGCCATCGGATTGCCCCATCGTCTTTGAGCGACGACAACGAAGATTCGGAACAGGTCCGCATTGAACCACTATCGCGAGATGCGTTGGACGCTCTCGCCAATCTGGAACTGCCGCGTCATTCGCTGACCGTTCTTCAATGGCGCGAGCTGTGAGAAACCTCGGTGCGGATCGCCGATTTCTTGACTGACTGCGCGGGATGGGATACTCTCCAGCGTGGCTGGTGGATGGGTCCGCCGAAGCCGCCGGAAACTCGATGGATTGCCGGGATACTGTCACCCGGAAGCCGGAACGTTTCAATCGTGTTTCTCCGCCCCAATCGCGCAGCCATCGGTGCCGCAGACGCGGGCCTCCCCGATTGCCGACCTGACATTGCAACCCGCACCGCTGGGCGCTTGTCCCCTGTGGGTGGTTTATACGGATGCTGAAGAAAAACGCTAGTTACTTGACCTTCATGATGGTCGTCGTTGACGGCCTGTGCGTGCTTGCCGCGGGCGCCGTCGCTTCCCATTTGACGTTACCCGCCGACGGGTCCCGATCGCTTTGGGACGCGTTCTCGGGGCATAGACTGTATTTCCTGGCATTCATCATCGTGTGGTACCTCGCGGCCGGCGATCAGCGGCTGTTCGCGTCTCATCGCAGCGATGGACTGGGCGTCCAGATGCTCAGCATCGTCAAGGCACTGGTCGTGTCGCTCGCTGTGACGACGGTGCTCATGATGTTCATCAGCCGCCAGGGCGTCGACCGGGCATTTCTCATCTACTTTGCCGTATCCGCCGCGTCCATCATTCTGGTGGTGCGTGTATCCCTGCGCTTGTTCCTGTGGAGTATTCGTCGCCGCGGCTACAACTTTCGGCAGATCCTTATCATCGGCGGTAATCCGCGCGCCGAACATTTGGTTGACGTGATGGAGAACCACTCCCAGTACGGGTATCACCTCGCGGGACTTTTGGACGACGAGCCCGAGCGGGCGGCCTACCTGGAGAAACACAACATCCCGTATCTGGGACCGGTGCGGGAACTCGAGAATGTGCTCCTCAAGCAGGTTGTAGATGAAGTCTACATTTGCCTGCCCGTGCGCAAGTTCTATTCGGAAATCACGAGCGTGGCGCATCTGTGCGAAGGGGTCGGCGTATCCGTCCGCATGATAGCCGATCTGATTCCGCTTCGGGTGGCGACACGTCAGATCCACCAGTTGGAAGACATTCCGGTGCTGTCCTTGTCCACGATTCCCGAGGCCTTCGCGCAGCTCGCGTTGAAGCGGGCCATCGACATGCTTGTGTCGGGGGCCTTTCTCGTCACCGTCGCGTGGTGGTTGTTTCCCTTCATCGCCCTCATCATCAAACTCGATTCCAAGGGCCCCGTGTTCTTCCTGCAAGATCGCGTCGGCTTGAACCAGCGCCGGTTCAAATGCATCAAGTTCCGGTCCATGGTGGTCAATGCGGAGGAACTCAAAGCCAAGTTGGCGGAGCAAAACGAGGCCGACGGCCCCGTGTTCAAGATCCGCCGTGACCCTCGTATGACCCGCGTAGGACGATGGATTCGTAAGTTCAGCATCGACGAGCTCCCCCAGATCATCAACGTGTTCCTCGGCGACATGAGCCTGGTCGGGCCGCGCCCGCCCGTTCCCGCGGAGGTGGAGAAATACACGTGGGATCAGCGCCGCCGGCTCAGCGTGCGGCCGGGCATCACCGGTCTTCAGCAGGTCAGTGGCCGCAGCGACGTGGATTTCAGCGATTGGGTGGAGCTTGATCTCGCCTACATCGACAACTGGTCCCTCATGGAAGACATCCGCATCCTCTTCCGCACCTTCCAGGTCGTCCTGCAAGCCAAGGGCGCGGCGTGAGCGCCGAAGGCGGGGGAGGCGGACCTGCCTCGCCGCCCGCCGGAGACTGGGCGGGCGCCTTTGGTTCCGTTTTCTTCGCCCGAATCCTCTCTACCGGCGCGACGTTCGTGACCGTGATCCTTGCGGCCCGCATGCTGGGCCGGGGAGCCTACGGCGAACTCATCGTCCTGCTGTCGATCATGAAAGTCGCGGCGGAATTGGTGGGCCCCGCGCTGGATACCACCCTCGTTCGATTCGCCGCGCGTCATTCAGATGATTCGACGACCCGCAGTCTCGACTATGTCCGAACGATCTTCCGGATGAAGCTGATACTCGCCGGGGTGCTCCTGATCCTGGGATGCGCGTTGGCATGGCCACTCGGCCGAGTCTTGAGCGATCCCGGAGCGGGGTTAAAGATGGGTCCGGTGGCGGTGATCCTTGCGTTTACGGGCGCGGCATCGACCGTGCTCTGGGCATTCGCGCAAGCCTCACTTCAGGCCCGCCAGCAGTTCACGCGCTACGCCGCGGTCGAACTCGTCTGTTCGCTCATTCGATTGTTTATCGTCGCGACGTTGCTCGGGGCCGGTGTCCATCGCGTGATGCCGGTGCTCGGAGCCTACGTGGCCGCGCCCGCGGCCGCCGCACTAATCGCCTGGCGTGGGCTTCCGAAGGGCTTGTTGGCGCGCGGCGAAAGCGGCGGTACCATCCTGCGCGACATCATTGGTTTCGCCAAATGGGTCCTGCTTGCCTGCGCGTTCACCAGCCTCGCACAGCGCGCCGATGTATTCTTGCTCACGGTCTTTCAACTTCCCTCGGAATCCATCGGCGACTACGGCGCCGCGCTTCAACTGACCCTTATCGGCGATTTGGTCATTCTGACACTGTTCAATGTGCTCCTGCCCAAAGCAAGCACCTTGAAAAGCTCAGGAGAGTTGCGCGCGTTCCTCCATCAGTTTCGCATTCCGGCGCTTCTGATGTTTGTTGCGCTCCTTCCATTTCTCCTCGTTTCGCGATGGATTGCCGTCCTCGCCTTCGGCCCCGAGTACATCCGCGCGGGCGGTCTTTTCGCCGTTCTCGTGCTGGGATCCGCCTTCGCGCTTGGTTGCGCGCCTGCAGGCGCCGCACTCTATGGGATGGGCCGCACTTCGCTCATTGCACTGCTCGAAGGTTTGAAGCTTATCGCGATCGTCCTGGGCGGCCTCGCCTTCATCGATGCCTACGGACTGTTCGGTATGGCCTGGGCCGTTGCGGCCACAAAAGGGGTCATTGGCGTTATCACATACGCCGTGGCACTCCACGCGACGCGGCAGGATCGCTTTGAGAATGAACTCTGACAGGGTGTTTGGGACGTGAGATCGGGCTGGCCTTGTGGTGTAGCCTTCCAGCCTGCATTCTCCGAGCGAAGGTGCCGCAAATGCCGTGCAGGCTGGAAGCCTGCACCACAAAAAGGCGGTGGCATTCGACCGCCGTTTTCGTCCGTGTATGTCCGTGAACGTCCGTGTGAATTAACCAACGTGTTCCCTTGCATAGACTTTTGTCCGCAAATCCGCTATATATAATGTGGGATCGATTGCACTCGATTCGGTCTAGTGGGCGTGAAGGTCAGGAGGCGGAAGTTCTATGGCCGCGATTACCAGCAGTTCATCCCGTGGCGGACTCAACGCCATCAGTCTCGCGCTTGTCGTCGTTTTTGGACTCGCCGTGGCCATCGCCATCCTGGCTGTGGAAGAGAAAGCCGTCGTCGCCGTTATCGGTCTCGTCCTTGTCTTTTTCTTCCTGAAGAGGCCGGTGCTCGGGCTTTATCTGACTACCGCGTTGCTGCTCCTCTCCGGCATGCTAGGCGGACTGGGAATCGTTCCTTATGGTGTTCCCAGCACCGCGGCCAAAGCCTGCGGCGCGGCCACCATCGCGGCGTGGGTTCTGAACGTTCTCACTACGGAGAAACGGTTCCGCTTCGGGCGCGAAGTGTTCCTGCCCCTCGCCTTTGCGGGCTGGGCGCTTGTGGGCATTGCGTTTTCGCTGACGTGGCGGGTTCAACTGCCCGAGTGGAACCGCCTGATTTCGGTCGTCATCTATTTCATCCTCGCGATTCATCTTCTGGATACGCCGCAGAAACTGCACCGTTTCGTGGTCGTTGTGTTGAGTTGCGCGTTCGCCATGTCGTTGTACGCGATCGCCCAGTACTTCATTCCGCGCTTCCAACTCGCCGGGGTCGCCGGTATCGAAAGCATCGCCGGCGGCGCGGACATGGCCTTTATCGATCCCGAAGGCACCGTGTCGGGCGCGGCCGTCCGCGTCACGGGCGGTACCGGACACTCCAACTGGCTTGCGTTCATGCTGCTCTTGTTGCTGCCGCTCAACGTCTATTGGTTTACCACCATGAAAAGCCGGCACGGGAAGCTGCTCGTCCTGGCGGCCGTCGGTGTCGAACTGGCCGCGCTGGTGTTGACGTTTACCCGCGTCAGCCTTATTGTCGGATTCGTGGTCGCACTCATTCTCGTGGCACGGAGCCTCGTTCGCCTCAATCCGTACCGGTTATCCGCATTGGCCGCGGCGCTTGTGGTTGCCTGGTTTTTTGTGCCCACCGCGTACAAGGAGCGCGTCCTCGATTTCTCGAGCTACTCCGAAAGCGAGTCTACCGCGGCCCGCGTCGATCTTCAGGCCTACGCGTGGGAGTACATGCAGGACTTCCCGGTCGTGGGCGTCGGGCTGGGCGGATTTGGCCTGCATTTCTATGAGGAGAACTCGCCATACGCCGCCATGTTGCGTTGGATGAACGACGAACTGGGCTTCAATCCTTTGTACTACGGGCCGCACAACATGTACCTGCAACTCGGGTCCGAAAGCGGCACCGTGGGATTGATTCTCATGCTGTTATTCTTTCTGATGGCGCTCCTCCATGCCCTTCGTGCCGAACGCAAGTTCCGGCTCCTCGGGGAAGGGCAGATGGCGACACTCGCCGGCGCCGTGTCTGTCAGCGTATTGGCCTTTCTCCTTTGCGCCGTGTTCCTCCATGCACTGCAGCAGAAGGTTTGGTGGATGGTATTCGCCGTTGCCGTTGCATCCTATTTCTGCGCGGCGCGTATGGCGGCAACTGGTAAGAACGGGGTCAACGGAACCAACGGCGTTGCCGCAACCCCTACTCCGTGATGGCGCGCCGTGTCGCAGTCGCGGCGGTCCTCACCCTCTGGGGACTGGCAACCGCTCAGCCTCCACCGAGCGTCGGCGGCACGCTCCGTGTTGAAGGGACGGGCGAGCCGATTCGCTTCGCATACGTCGCCCTCCTTACGAGTACCTTCGACGTGGCCGGACAGGCTTCGTCCGACGCGGACGGCAGGTACTCCATCGAACTCGCGAAACCCTTCACCGAAGGGTATCTTGTCGTCCAGCCCCCGCCCCAAGAGAATGCTCAGGGACTCGGAATCTACGCGGTCCAACCGCGCCTCATCCGGTACGAGGGCGATACAAACCTTGACCTGGAACTTCCTTCCGTGGGATGCATTGTGCTCAATGCCTACGACCGCAATGGCGAGCTGATGCGCTGGAAGGATCTTCGCGCGCAAGGCACCTTCGGCGATCAGTTCATTTATCTCACTGCTTTGGACGACCAGGCCCTCCCCGCCGTGTCCTGGCCCGTCTTTGATGCGGAGGCCCGCGCCCAGGGCCAGCCTCGCGACCTCGGGATCCCCGCGCTCGTCGTGAAACCGGGATCTGGGTATGTGCCCCAGGTGCTCTTCTGGGATGTTCCCGACTACGGACGCCTCTTGCTCCGCGCGGACAACGTCGGCGCTGGATTTGCCATCGCAGAGGCGGGGGACGCGTGCGTGCTTGAATTGAACGTCGAGCTGGCGCGCACGGCGGTCCACCAGTTGGCCGATTCGGGCAGCGCTGACGCGGAGCAATTGCGTTCACAACTCAAGGATGCGGAGTCCGCCGAATCCCCTGCCGAGCGCGCAGCCGCCGCGGACGCCGTTCTCGCCGATGCCCTACGTCTTCGCGATACGTATCTTGTCGAATCGGCGCGTGAGTCCATCCCATCGGTCCGTATGGGTGAGGCTACGATCCGCGTCACGGACGCGCAAGGCAAGCCGGTGGCCGGCACCGCGGTAACGGTTGAACAACAGAGCAGCGATTTTCTTTTCGGTGTGTTCGAGGGGAGTCCTTACAACCCCAAGGCCTTCGCCAAAGCGCGCGAGGCGGGCTTCAATCTTGCCACGGTGCTGTTCGGTTGGGGCTGGACCGATGGCGCGTCGCGCGATGCCATCGAACAAACCTTTGGCGTTGCCTCACTTGGGAAACTGGGTTACACGGTGAAAGCTCACGGCGTCGTCTGGCTGCAGGATTACGGAATTCTACCGGGCCGGGCACGAATGATGTCGCATGCTGAATTGACCGACGCCATGCTCGCGCACGAGTCTTCGCTGGTCGAGACCCTCGGCGACGACATCGCCATCTGGGAGGCCATGAACGAGCCGAACGTGACGAACGTGGTCGGCATGCCGCGTGCCACGGTGCACGGGTTGCTCGACCGGTCGGCCGGCCAGATTGAAGGCACCGGACCTTCTCTCGTGAACGGCGCTCACGAAGGCGACTATGGCCGCAAGTACGCCCTGTTCGATCCCGATGGATCTCCGGCGAACGACTGGAACGTGACGTATTCGACGTTTCTCGAAGAGGCCGCATTCGTGGGCAGCACGAAGCAGGTCGATATCATCGGCCTTCAGTACTACCCCGGCTTTCACTTCAACGAGTCCTTCGGCGGATTGCAGGGGCCGGCCACGACGCCGTCGTGGTTCCACGATCTGATCGAACGCTACGCCAAGTTCGAGCGCATAGTCCACATTACTGAGTTTTCGTTGCCTTCGACGTACGAATCCTCCTGGACTTCGGGATACTGGCGCGAACCGTGGACCGAAACCACCCAAGCCGACTATGCCGAGATGATTTTCACGCTCGCGTTCGCGCACCCGGCGGTGCATTCGATTTCCTGGTGGGACATCCTGGACACCAAGTCATCCGTCATCTCCGGGGGACTTTTGCGCGCCGGCGGATCGCCGAAACCCGCATTCGACCGGCTTTCTTCGCTGCTGAGCGAATGGACGCGTCACCGCGCGACCGGTAATACGGATGAAGATGGCCAAGTCACGCTGTCGGGTTTCGGCGGTGACTATCTCGTTCGCATCGACGGGGCCGATGGCGTCTCGCACGAAATGTCGGTGCACATTCGGGAGCGGGAATCGGTATCTGTCGACATCGCGTTGGGAGTTCAGCCATGACCCAACGTAACGTCTTGTTCCTGATCCGCAGTTGGGCCTTTGGCGGTTCCCACACGATTGTGCTGCATCTCATGCAACATCTTCCCAAGGACCGATTCAACGTGATTTGCGTGCCTTACGATACGTTCTCGGGACTTGACGAATTGTTTATTTCGCAAGTGCTTAAACGCGGCCTCACGCTCGCGAAGGAGCGCATTCCCTGGAAATCCCGGTCGAACTGGTTCCGGGCGCGGCAGGCCGTGAGCGATCTGGTTCGCAAGTACGACATCGATCTCATTCACACCCATGACCCCCATTCGAACACGATGATCGGCATCGGCCGTGGCGCGTGGCCCTGCGCCTGCGTCGCCAGCGCCTATGGTTGGTGGGACGGACCCTTTCCCATTCGCCGCACCGTTTACCAGTGGATCGAACGGGAGTTCGCCCTGCGCAATTTCGAGCGCGTGATCACGGTGTCGCAACACATGAAGGGGCGCATTCTTAAAGGCCCTACGACGGAATCGCGCGTACGCGTTATCCATACCGGGATCGATTCTGCCGCGTTGTTCCAGGGGGGTGACGGGACCGGCTTTCGTTCGCGGTTCAATATTCCGGGCGATGCCGTCGTCCTGGGAACCATCAGCCGCGTGTCCGTGGAGAAGGGGCACTGCTATCTCCTCGATGCCATGACCGAAGTATGCCGGACCAGTCCCAACGCCTACCTCGCAATCTGCGGCGACGGACCGGCCCGGCTTGACCTCGAGGCGCAGTGCGAACGGCTTGGGCTCAAGGACCGTGTGATCTTCACCGGATTCGTCGATTCCATCGCCGTGCCTGCTTTCGATTTCTTCGTGCAACCGTCGGTCGAGCAGGAAGGATTTCCCACATCGCTCGTCGAAGCGCAGCTTGCCGGGGTGCCGGTGGTGGCTTCGGATATCGGCGGCTCCGTCGAGACACTGCGGCCCGGGGAAACTGGGCTACTGACCAAACCACGGGATCCGCAATCTATCGCGCACGCGATTCTCGTATTGCTGGAAGACGCGGACCGTCGTCGCGAAATGGGCGCAGCCGCGCGGACGTGGATCGCGGAAAACTTCACGCTCGAGGACATGATCGCGCAGGTTGCGGCCACCTACGAAGAGGCCCTGGCTGAGTATGCGCAGCGGTAGGTTTGGTCCGCATTTGATCCCGGGCCTTGCGGAATCTCACGCATGAAGGTCGGAATCGATGCCCACGCCATCGGCTCGCGGGCCGGCGGGAACGAGACTTACATGCGCGAACTGCTCGCCGCTCTCGCCGAGTCCAACGAAGAAATCGAGTGGGTGGGGCTAATCAATCCCAGCGAGACGTGGAGCCCGGGCGGGCGCGTTGCCTTTCAGCCGTTGCCGCAAACGCCTTCGGCGATCCGGGTGCCCATCGCCCTGCCCTGGCTGGCGCGTAAGCACCGGTTCGACTTGCTTCACACGCAGTATGCGTCGCCGCCCTGGTGTCCGTGCCCGACGGTGGTGAGCATCCACGACATCGGGTGGGTTCGTTTTCCGGAACTCTTCCCTCCGCTGCTGCGTAGCCGGCTTGCACTGCTGACGCCCGGAACGCTGCGGAGGGCGGCGCGGATTTTCGTGTTGACCGATGCGATCAAGCGTGAGATTGCGGATGTCTACAGGGTGGCCGCGGAGCGCATGGACGTGGTCGCGCCCTCGGTCGATCCCCGGTTCTTCGTTCAAGCAAGCGCGGAGGACATGCAGAGAATTCGGGCCAAGTACGATCTTCCCGAAGCGATTGTTCTCTATGTTGGCGCACTTCAACCGCGCAAGAATCTCGCCCGGCTCGCGACCGCCTTCGCGCGATTGCGGGACCACGGACTCCCCCACGCCCTCGTGCTCACAGGAAGACGTGCCTGGCTTCATTCCGACATGTTGGAAACCATCGAATCACTCCAGTTGGGGGACAGGCTGAGGTTTACCGGCTACGTGGACGCCGAGGACTTGCCAACGATCATGCGTGCCGCGGACGCTTTTGCGTATGTCTCGTTGTACGAGGGGTTCGGATTGCCCGCGCTGGAAGCCCTCGCTTCGGGCGTCCCCTGCGTCGTCTCGAACGACCCCGCCATCGCCGAGGTCTGCGGAGGCGCCGCCATCTCCTGCGATCCGCTCGACTTGGACGATATGGAACGCGCCCTCGTTTCCGCGCTGAC